>JACQGG010000034.1 GCA_016199665.1 Acidobacteriota bacterium
CCCCGGCGCCGGACCCCAGCCCCCTCACCCCTCTCTCACTTCCGTGCCCGCGGGTCCTTTGGCAGAGGCGCCGACTCTCAGCGGCGCAGATACAGGTCGCGTTGCAGAGTGAATTCCAGCACTGTTTCAGCCGGAATTTTCAGTTTCTCTCCACGCGTAAGCACCTGGACGCCGGCGCCGGCTGCCGCGCCTGCCCCCGCGCCAATCGCGGCGCCCTTACCTCCGCCTGCGATCGCACCTATGATCGCTCCCAGAGCGGCGCCGCCGGCAACCTTTCCTGCAGCCTTCCTTCCCTGGCCCTCTCCGTGCTCCTCGACGGGACTGGCACTCAACTCGTAGGCTATGTTTCCTACCGTCATTTCGATCAGGTCAATGGTCAAAACGGTCCGGCCTTTGAACTCTCCTGCCTGCTCAAGCTGAGCCAGACGCAGCTTGGCTGAGGAGCCCGGTTCGGCCAGCAATTCTCCATTCACCACGACATTCTGATCCAGCACCGCGCCAAAAATATCTCCAACCTGTGAATTGTCGGAATCGACCAGCTGGGTTGTGCGGACGCGCAGTACCGCCCCGGCGGGAATTACATACTCGTCGCGCTGCGCCACCCGGCGATAGGACCCAACCCTCGCGTCCGATGGCGGAGCCGGAGTGGAAGAAGCGGCGCCGCTGGAAGCCACCGCACCTGCGGTTCCAGACCGCGTCGGAGCTACAGACGCGGCGGCAGCCGAACTACCGGAACTCGGTGAACCCGGCGAGGTCTGCGTGCCGGCGGAACCCATCACAACCCGGCCAAACTGGATCTCTTGGACGTCGCTGACCTGGTAGGTGGTGATCAGCCCGTCGACCCGAAACCGAACCGTCGTCGAGGTCCCTCCCAGGTACGTTCCATCCACCAACCGGCCATCCTTAAGGTAAAGCGTATCCCCCCGTAGAAACGCCATCGCGCCCAACACGACCCACAAAACAGGAAGAGTCAAGACCAGCGCCTGTCTAATTCTCATACCCTCTCCTTTCGTTCCCGGCACGTTATCATTGTTCCAAGAGGTTTCTATTCCCGGCTGCGACCGGGTCGGTATCAGTCCATGTCGAGCGGATTGCGAGGCGGAGGGCCTCCCTTGTCCTGCTGCGCGCGCTTCTGGGCCTCTTCAAACTTTCTCTCCAGGAGTTTTTTCCGCTCTGCTTCATCCTGAAACGCCTTGTTGAAAAGCTGATCCGCCTGCTGTTTCTGCGCCCGAATTCTCTCCAACTGGCCGTCAAACGAAAAGTCCTTTTGTTTCTGCGGGGCTTCCTTGGAAAATAGAACCTTGCCGGTGGCGGCGTCGATCTCCAGACGGGCTCCACAACAGGGGCACTCCAGGTCAAACGTTTTCTTGTCCATCCCGGTACAATTATAGACGGGGTCGCCTTTCAACGAAACAGTTTCACTGCCAGAAATGCGAAGCTGGCGGTTCGCGCTCGCATCACGATTGATGCACGGCCGAGACGGAGGCGGGCCAGACGGTCGGGGCTGGGCCATGCCGGCAATGCCAGATCCCATCTTGATCGATTGCGTCGTTACAAGGTAAGCTCTCTCCGGGGGAACCTGCTAAAGAATTGAGCTTCGATTCCGTTTACGAAATCATCGATAGCACGCTGCATGAGCTCACTGAGTTTCTCAATTTCCGCTATGCCGACGACGCGGAAGCGACGGGCACTCAGGTCAAGAGCTATCACGATGACCGGGGCCATCGAGTCAAGCTCGTGCGTCCCGGTGTCCTGGACGTGACCTATGGCTTCAAAGTGCTTCCGTCGGTCAGCGGAGGCTACTTCATTGAAGCAAGCGTCAACAACAAGGTCGCGGAATTTGACATTCACGATTTCGTACGTCGGCTGGCCTCGTTCTTTTACACCGAAAGCCTGGAAAGACCCTGGACGCAGCCGCCTTTCCGTGACCTTTCCTACGGGGATTTCTTGCTGATCGAACCGGAATGGGGCACTACCGTCTCTCGCGACACGCAGGAAGGGCGCGCCGACGTCATTCGCGTTCTATTTTCGGTCAAGCCGAAATATTTTCACCTGCTGGAGCAAAACCCGGTCATGTTCCGAAAGCTGGTGCACGAATTCTGCTTTGCGCCTTTGCGGCGAATCTACGCGGAAATCTACCGCCCCGGCGGGGGAGAAGCTTCACGGGGCTGATTCGGGGGCGGGAGCGTCGAATTTGATGTCGGCCTTCACCTCATACTTCTTGTAGTCTTCATAGGTGATAATTTCACGGATGCGCACCTCGTTCACGTAGCCCGGGCTTCCTCTGCGCCTTGGCGCCGGTATTGGCAGCGGAAGGGGAAACGGGAGACCTGTTCCCATGCGAGGCCGGTCCCTTCCTTCAAACTTGAGCTTCTCATCCCCCATGGTCCAGACCGGAAACCAGTATTTCTTGTCAATCATCTGCCGGATGGTCTCAAAACGCGGGGACTTGTTGTCCCGCGTCTGAGGCACGGCGCGCCCGTCGGTTTTTACAATCTGGAGGTCCACATCATCCACCCAGATTTTCCCTTCAAAATAGCGCTTCCCTTTTTCGATACGACGCGGTTTGACGGAGAAGACATAGGTGTCCAGCTCATCGGCTTTCTCCTTGCCGACGTAATCGATCTTGTAATGGGGCAAATCTTCCGCAGCCAAGGCAAACGGCTGAATGTTGGCGGCATCGTCCAGGTCTTCCTCTGTCATAGTGACATCAATGAGTTCTCCTTCGTCCAGCAGAGTCCGCTGCTGCCTCTTGCCATCGTTGGTAAAGTAGGTCTCAATCAGAAGCGTCCGCTCCTGCTTGACTGTGCCGCGGTCATCCAGCACCTGAATGACCATGCGCGTCCGGTAGGTGTACGACTGCAGGGCCAGTCTGAACTCCGACTCTTTGGCGGCGAAACGTTTGATGATCTCGTCGGGAGAGGGTTTTTCCGGTCCGGCGGCCATCCCGCACAGGCAAAATCCCGCAGCCGCCAGTACTGCCGCGAAGGAACCCCTAATCAGCCTTGCACTCCCCTGCCCCATATGGCTATTCTCCCTCATAACGGTCCCAAAACGGAGATCCAAAATCGAGAATCACAGATTAGCAGGTTTCTTCTCTCTAGATTAGACGAAGAAACAGCGCAAGGGGTTCAGGAAATGGGGGAGGGGGATTGCGGAATGCGGATTTGGGATTGTGGACTGCAGAATAGATGTTCTTGCAGGCTGAAGATTTAGGGTGCTGCTGCGTGTCAGCCATCCTGGATACCGAGTTCTGTATACTTTAAGTTATCCGGACGAACCGACAACGCGCTTGGGCCTGCAGTCCATGCCCTGTCGAAGCTTTGAGGTAGAATGTTGCCAACGGAGGTAAGACAAATGAAGACAGCCAAGGAGGAGGTTCGCGACCTTCTTGAGAAACTTCCCGACAGCGCCTCGCTCGACGACATTCAGTACCACATCTACGTCTGTCAGAAGATCCAGAAGGGTTTAGATGCCGCAGAGCGTGGAGAAGTGATTTCCCAAGAGGAAGCTGAGCGACGGATGGCGCGGTGGCTCGAGAAATAATCTGGACTGGTCCCGCGTGGGATGACGTGGAGAATGCTGCAGACTATATCGCACGGGATTCCAAGTTCTATGCGGCCGCCTTTGTCAAGGAGATTAAGAAAGCGGCAGCTTCACTTGCCAACTTTGCTGAACGAGGCCAGATCGTTCCAGAGTTCGGCGATGAATCTATCCGAGAATTCCTCGTGAGATCGTATCGTCTCGTGTACAGAGTGTCTGCGAAGCAGGTCTTGATTCTGACGCTCGTGCATGGAGCGCAGCGCCTTCGGAGGTTCTGAGTGGAGCTGGTTCGAACAACCGGGGCCGGATAACACGCGGTTGGAGCCGGCCGCTGGAAAGCGCGGCCGCTCAACCGCAGGCCGTTAGGCGTCTCGAATCACCATTCTGATGAACAAGGAGCGACGAAGTCAGCTGGAGCACGGCCTGTTGCTGTTCGAGCCGACCCGCCTGGTGGCTCGACTTCGGAACGTTCGAGACATATTCGAGCATCGGCACATTCTCAAACAGGCAGCGTACAGCGTGCAGCTGGTGGAACATTTGACGCGCCTTATATATGAGGCGTTGGTAAGGGGCGAGAGATTTCGTGTGTTCGATTCTCTGAAGGTTCTCCGCGCCGTTGTCCTGTGTGGCGGTGAGGGACAGTTGCCGGTACAAATAGTGAGGCGCCTCGTCGCGATCTATCAACAGCTTATTCTCAACTCGCACGAAGAAGTCCAATGGTGCCTAAGCCGGCTCCTCAAAGGGCAGCGGCTCGATGACGATGCAATCGTTTGGCTCGTTGAACATTGGGCGGATTCGGCGCACATCGTTAACAGGTTGCTGCGATATCCCAAGATGCATCCACGAATTGTCAAATGGGCGAGGGCGCGCTACGACGCAGGCGATCTCTCTGAGCGACGTTCGGAATTGATCGGCATTCTTTTGTCCGACGCGCCTACCGACACGTTTCGAGGCGAATCGCCTGACGTAATGGGCTGGGCCATCATGCAATCGGCTCTTCCTCGGAACGCGAAGATCGGGCGGCTATCAACGCTAGCGGCCGATCTCGAACCGGACGCACTTATCACGTTCGCGGCTCGTTTGAACGCCCCGGTTATCCTTCGACGGGCATTAAGATTGGGCTCTTGTGCGTCCAGGGATCGACCGGAGACGCCTAACGAATTAAGGATTCTTGTCGCGCGTGAGTCTGTAGGATGCGACAAGAATCCCGAGTCGTAAGCCACGACAAAATCCTGGGTTGAACTAAATCCGGGCGCAGGTGTTTGGAATTTCGATGTTGTACGAATCCCAGCAGGCGTCGTTTCTACGGGAACTGGCTTGGAAGTTCAGCTACCTGAATGTCTTTCTGGTGATGAACAGCAAGCTAACTAATCCTCTTGCAGTCATGGGTGTCCCAGACTTGAATCCCAAGCCTCAAATTCGAGGTCACCGGCTACAGCTCCATCCAGAATCAGCCATGAGAAAGTGCGATCGCCGGTGACCGCGACTGAATTCAACGAAATTCTGAGGATGGGACAGTAGCGAACCTTCTCCAACCCTATCGCTCCAGCCATCCCTCTGCACTGCTAACGCTCAATTTGTTGCCAGCCTGCGAAGATTCTGCGGTAATCCGGTTGGCCATTTGGTTGCGGCTCTGCCGCGCTAAGGAGCTGTGCGGCGCCGGCCCCGCCGGTCGCTGACGCTCCCGGTACCGATGTTGGGCTTGGGGGAGATCCCGCCAACATCGACGGCCGCTTGCA
>JACQGG010000004.1 GCA_016199665.1 Acidobacteriota bacterium
CGACGCATGCGTCGCCCCTGGGATAGGATCACTCTACTACTTCTTGGCAGGGTCCCTACCGGCGGTTGTCTTGGGCTTTTCCTGCCGTGCGAAGTAAACTCCGTCGCTTATGACGATATCCACCTTGTCGCTGCCCAGTGCCAGGGCGTACCTGCCCTTTGCGAGCCGGGGAAAGAACAAGACCTTCTCTTTTATCTGCTGCTGGGGTTTCAAAATGATTTCGGCCAGTTCCCGGTCCGTTGTATAGCGGCGACTTTCATTTCTCAAGACGTCCCGAAGATCCGAGTCCCCGATTCGGACGTAGCCATTGGCGCGCTCAAAATTCCAGTCCACAACAGTCTTCAGCGCTTCTCGGGCCGACAGGCCGGGAATCACACTCCCGGACTCATCTGTCAAGGCAAACAGATCGGGCGCCAGCCTCACCGCCTTTTGAGACTTGTTGATTCCACTCACAACCAGGTAGACCACTGCGTCATTATTGGTGAACCCCTCCAGGTCATTGGAGAATTTCAAGACCAGGCCCTCCTTGGTTGTGAGGGTAAACGACTCAGGAGTTGCAACAAAAATCTTGGCCTGAAGGGCGGGAACGCACGCGGCCAAAAGGAAAAAAGCGGCAATTTTCTTCATTAAAGCGAAGCTCCTCTCTTTCTGCTCTTTGACACCCCGCCTCATCACAAACCGACAACCCGAAAAGACTATAGAAATGGTCATGTTAGTTAGCCCGATCTTACCTCTACTTGACAACCGGGAGCAAAGAGAGGCTATCGATCTCCCCTTTGACATTATTGTGGAACATCAGACCGGCCGCAACCAGATCCACCGTGGCTGCAGGGTCAGCGGCCTCGATCAACAGGTACCCGCCAAAGATCTCTCCCTTAAAGCTGATGCCAAACTTGCTCAACTCCGGGCTGGCAACCATTCCTCCCGCCGGAATGGTGAAGTTGCCCTGCACCGTCTTTTTTGCCAGTGTGTCACCACCATCACGGACCAGCAGCACGCCGCTTGCCTTCAAAGACGCGGCGCCGCCGCCGACATTGGAGACGGCGAAGGACGCCTGCCAGTCTGAGCCCTGCACTACATGCGGGTAAATCAAACGCGATGTCGTGGCATCCACCAGAGGCCACAAGGTCTCTGCGTTGGTGACCTTATTTCTCAACAGTACAGACCCGCCAACGCCTCCGGCGGCTGGCGCAAGTGAAATTCTCAGCGACGTGAACGGAACCAGGGTGCCGCTCCCCACCAGTTCCCCCAGTGCAATCTCGTTGGCTCCCGGCCTGAGCGACAGGGAAAATTCCCTGCCCCGGAGGCCGGTGGGAAAATCGGTCCCCGCATTCAAGAGTTGAATCCTGACGCTGGCAGGAGTGGCTTGTCCATTCACCAGAGTGAGGGTTGTCTCCCACTCGTTGTCGCGGAAGGCCACGGGCGCCAGCAGGCTCGCCGCAAAGTCCTCCCTCCGGATGCCGGGCACGGCAAACATTTCGCTGCCGTCGCCGTACAGTCCCAGGATCTGAACGTTCCTGGTTGAAGTGAACGACACATAACCGGAAGGATCTCCCAATTGGTGAAGATTGAAATAATCCACGATTTCAATGATTCGACCGCCGCCGCGCTTGATCGTGAACTTGGTACCCAGAAGCCCTACCGGATTCCCGGAACCGCTGGTAATGGAGTAGCTGGGCTGAACTTCCGCATCCTCCGTCGAGGTGTTCTGCAGAGCGATAATTCCGAACTTCTCGCGCGGCTGGCGGAACAAGTAAGGCAGGACCCAATCGGTTCCAGACTTACCAGTCAAATCAAAGGCATCCATCCGGGGCAGGCTCGCGTCAATGATCATTCCCATACCCGTCAGTCGAGACAGTGCGTTAATGCTGATCAAGGCGCTCTCCGCCAGAGCTTCTTCCGGAATCATCTTCTCCACGGACCGGGCAAAGGGAACCGAGCCCAGTCCAATCTCAACCGACCGGTAGAAGTCGCTCAGCGGATTTCCTGACGCGTCCAGGCTTCTAATTGAGATGAGCTCAGACTTTCCGCTCTCACCGGCCGGATTCATGACCGCCACATAATTGATGAAGTCGGGAGGCTGAATTGCATAAAAATCCAGCATTTCCGAGTCAGTCTTTGCTTGTTTGCTGACGATGGAGCGAATCTGGGGCAGCGTCAGCGCCTTGATGGTCAACGCCGCCACGTTGATATCGAACGACCGCGTATTCTGCTTGTTTTCGGAATCCTTTACCGCGAGGGAAACGGTGATCTTCTTGCCCGCAGCCGATATGGGCACCTTGAAACTGATCTTGCTGGGGGAGACGGTCGTGAACGCAAGGTCGCTCCCGTCCACTTTGACCGTCCAGGTGAACTGCAGCGTTCCCAGGCCCGTGGTAGGCGACGCATCCAGCGTCACCGTAGTTTCCACTTCAACCGGGGTGGCCGGCGGATCCGCAGCGAGTTTGATGGAAGGGCCCGGGTTGGGAACGGACACCTTCACGCTGGTCTCGTAGGAGTTCCCAATTCCCAGAACGTCGGTAATGGTGAAGCGGTATGTGTAGGTACCCGCGCTGGGCTCGGTAACCCCAACAGGGAAAGAGCGGTACGACGTGATAGCCTCGGTCACCGGATCGAACTGTTTCAGCAGTTGCGGGCTGCCTCCAACGATGCGCTCCCATTTCGCCGTAATAAAAGAACCGGACGTCCCTCCTCCTATGACAGGATCTGCAGGTTTGACTGTTCCGTCTTCATCCCGGCCAAAGGCCGTCAGCGTGAAAGGGATATTGACCAGCGCCTCGCTTGGATTGCTGGAGGAGAAGAAACCGTCGGCGGGCTTATTGCCTCCCAGTGGGGTACCCACCGCCGTTCCGGCTGGAGGGGTCGAGGGAACGCTGTCCCGCAGCACGATGATGTTCTTGTTCACCACGTTGCTTTTGGTCCCGTCGCTGAAAGTTGCCTGGATGGTGAACACGAGGGTTCCCTGCGCGGCACTGCCGGCGACTCCCGGAGCCTTGAAAGTCACCGATCGGCCGCCCGTGACGGTCACTGCCCCGGTAGCAGGGTCAACGGCGACGCCGCTGCCAGGGCTGGGGACGATGGCTTTTCCCGTCAGCGCGATAGTGGTCGGCTGCAGGATTGAATAGGAGACAGAGTCTAGACTTCCCGTCAGCGTGAATAGGC
>JACQGG010000039.1 GCA_016199665.1 Acidobacteriota bacterium
GCATGCTCTCGACTTACGGTGGGGAAATCTTCTAAGAAGTGGTCGAGCGTGTCTCCCTCCTCGAGGTAATCGAGAAGTGTCTGGACTGGAACCCGTGTGCCCGCAAACACAACAGCACCGCTCATGATTTGCTCGGAACGGGTGATGAGGGGCGTGGGAACGGCCATGTCAATCCTCTGTTACAGACCAAGTATAACCCAGAACCACTGAAAGGTGTGGCTCTTTGATTGCGCGGTCGTAGGGTTGGCGGTGCTGAACATAATAATCTGGTCGCGGTTGGCGGACCCCGGTTCGGACCTGTCATTTGTGTCCTCCGAAGAGAGTTACAGAGAACGGAGCCACTCAAGGAGGTTCTTGTTCTGTTGCCAAGATGGAATCGCACGGACCGGTGAAGCGTCGCTGATTTTCTCCAGCGCGTTTCGCTTCATCTCGAGATTGGCCCTCGCGTAGATCTGAGTCGTTTTGGTATCGACATGACCCAGGAAGTCCCGGATCATCTCAAGGGAGATTCCACTGTGCAACAGGTGCATTCCCTTCGTGTGGCGAAGCATAGGGGGACTCACCGCAGGATTGAGACTTGGACGCTTGCTTCGTGCTTTCCCGGCATGTTTTTGAAGGATGTAGCGGACTCCCGAACGGGATACCGAAGTACGGCCTTCATGGCGGGAAGAAGGTGGATACTTTCCATGTCGGTCACGGCGCGTTCGATACGGCCGTGGTACACAAAGTCCGCAAGCACTTTGACACCAAACACGATATGCCGGCGCCATCCCTCGCCCGGCTTATCCCCCTGCTCATCCACGCGGCACTCTTCCAGAAAGCGCGCTGCCAGATCCCCGGAAAATTCATCTCCCGATTTGTTCTGGCGTGAAAACTCGATGAAATGTGTCCAGATGGCTCGATACCGATTCCGTGATCTCCGGCTGTAGCCTAACTGCTCAATCTCACCCAGGGCGTTTCCGACAACTCGGTCTAATGCCGGGTTCCCAGAAACTGCACGATTCGATTGATCCATGATCGACCTCCTCTGAAAAGCGGCGACCCCCATGGCCGCCGAGGAGACGCATCATGAAATCTTATGTGCTGTGATTCAAAAGAAATGACTTGAGAGGCAAACACTTACCGAAGCGACTCTACATAACTTTCCGCTGCGCATAATAGATCAAATGTGCTGCAGCACATTTGATCTATA
Source organism: Acidobacteriota bacterium (assembly GCA_016199665.1). Classification (GTDB taxonomy): domain Bacteria; phylum Acidobacteriota; class UBA6911; order JACQSX01; family JACQSX01; genus JACQSX01. Next base: position 1,193 of record JACQGG010000039.1, read on the forward strand.
CTCATGTGCTGAACCGGGGCGGCCGAGGCGTCCGCAGCCCGGCCGACGCGCTGTGACAACATAGTTTTTTGCAAATCACTGTGTCAGTTTTTGTGCCACTTTTTCCGTCATAGTTGATTGTCTTTCATCCTTTCAATCGACTTAGTACCCCAATTCATAAATACGGTAACTTTTGCGAATGGGGCTTGCGAGGCGAGATCCAGGACCGAGGAGGAGGCGATGTCGGTGCACATCGTCGACGACGAGCTCGTCAAGTTGGCCGCATCGCGGCCGTGCGTCCGCTCCTGGACCAGCTACAGCTTCTTGATCGCCTCCATGGCGTCCTTCCAGGCGCCACGGAAGGCAAGGCGATCCGTGAAATCCAGCCTCTTTTAAACATCCGGGACGAGCGAAGGGCTGAATTTAACACCGACCGGACCGGAAGGCGGGGCGCAGGCGTTGACGTTTTTGCGGGATTTTCCCATTTTCGGCCTTCTTTTGGCAGTCTCCTCTCAGCTCGTGCTATCATTCCGGCGCAATGGGAAATCGCTACCTTGACTGGTTCCGTCAAGCGGAGGCGGACCTGAGGCATGCGCGGCATGCATGCGAGAATGGCGACTTCGAGTGGAGTTGTTTCGCTGCGCAGCAGGCGGCTGAAAAAGCCCTCAAAGCCGTGTTCCAGAGGCTGGGTAAGGATGCATGGGGGCACATGGTGACGGCCCTGCTCGGGAATTTGGCGTCCGATCTCGCCGTTCCGCATGGCCTGCTGGATCGGGCGCGCATGCTGGACAAGCACTATATCCCGTCACGCTACCCCAACGGATTCGAGTCGGGGGCGCCTACAGACTTCTACACGCAGGAAGAAGCGCAAGTCGCCATCCGCAACTCGGAGGCAATCATTGAGTTCTGTCGTCATCAGATCCACGGACCGGCGGGCCATGGACCGGGCGGTGCATGACTGCGTGCGCCGGCTGAAGCGCCAGCATCCCGAAATCAGCACAGTTATCTGGTTTGGTTCCTGGGTTACGGGAATTCCCTGTCCCGGCAGCGATGTGGATTTGTGCCTGATCCTGTCCTCTTCGGATTGCCCTTTTCGAGAGCGAATAGCGCGATATCTGCCCGAGCGCTTTCCCGTGGGAATCGACTTGTTCCCCTATACGGAGGCGGAGCTTGAACGGTTGCGCCGGGACAACCCCGGTTGGCATGCGCAGATCATGTCCGGCAAGGTGGTCGCTGGCGAATCGGACGCGGAAGCTTGAAAGCGCAAAACAGAAGATAGCCGGCGTTGGGGCCGGACAAAACTTTTCAGCGTCCTCTGTTATCCCTGCCTCAGGAGTCTTTTCAACATCGCGGTTCCGATGATCAGATGCGGGGGAGCCGTTATTGTTCCGGGAAAGAACATCGCGGCGTCTTGCTCTTGATTATTCCGTATCTTCGCCGGTGGCGGGTGTGTCAAATATGCCGTTTGGAATCGGGGCATTCGCCTGGAAATCGGTGAAGATCTCTTCCCGGCTCTTGTACGTTCCCAGGAAGGTCTCCACCTTGAAGGGAATCTGTATATCGCCGACCTTCCTGTAGTCCGAATAAACGTTGATCACCTCGGGCTCGCCGGTGAACACCAGCTTCTTGAGCATCCAGGTTTCAGAGTCGAAGTACGCCTTGTAGGACTCGCGGTCGTTCAGCTTCACCAGCACTCCGGGCATCCCCTCCAGCGGCTCCAGCGGTTTTTTTTGCACGGCCGGGTCGGACCCCTGCGTAAACAACGCGATTGCGTCCTTTTGCAGCGCCGCCTTCATTTGCAGCGCCCTCGGATTCATGTGGATTCCCTGAGAGAGGCCTCTGGTAACGGTGACTTGGTTCGCCCTCCTGTTGACGATCCAAAAAGTGTTCTTGGCGAGAGTCTGATAGAAAGTCTGTCCCATCATCGAAAAGTCTTCACAAATCCTGTCCGGGTAGGCGAGCGTGGTCTTGGCGGAGCCGCGGAGCGTCTCCTGGGGGGTGATTATGGCGACATTGGACAGTACCGTGCTGGTCTGGACAGGCTTGATCGCATCCAGCCCCCCCTTGGCTGCCAGGGCCTTCTGCCACAACTCTTCGGCGGCCCTGGCGTCGCCCCCGCTGTTGGACTCTTGATCTCCCGCCACCGTAGATTCCCTTGTCTCCCGGCTCTCCTTGGCGACGGCAGGCTCCTGGTTTCCGATTGACTGATATTGCGCCCGCAGCGGCGGCGCAAGCGGCAGGATGAACAGCAGCAGGCCCCAAGCCAGCCCTCCAGCGACGCGATCCTTGCGTTTCTGGATCCTCCGCTCCCCCTGAGAATGCAACCGGTGCAGATCCAGACCGGGTGACCGGCTGACCTCGTGATTCTGCTGACCGCTGTGTGCCAGTGAATCCGCAGATTCCGATAAAAGACGGCAAGGTTCGACGAAAAGGAAAGGGGTTTTTCTTGTCATCTCTTCTCCATAGCGCGATAGATTGGCTCCCATCCGCGATTGTCGCAGAGGCAATCCCTGCGACGTTAAGCCATGCGACCTGCAACCAAACATCATATCAAACGGTTCACCAGCGGCGGAAATGGAGCTCCCGGGGAGGGGACTCAGGAGGCGCCGTTGACTGCACTGTCTAAAGATGCCTGTTTTGTCAAAATGGCGCCGGCTGGCCGTAACGGGCCCGTTTTGCGTCGGTGGGTTCCGACAGACGTCTTGGTACGGATTGCAACGGCCGGGTCTTACTGGCGGCCGGTGAGCTTTTTCAAGAGACGGGTGAGCGGATCGTAAAACTCGTCCACCAGGCGTTCTTTGAGGGGAATAATGGCGTTGTCGGTGATGTGGATGCTCTCCGGGCAGACTTCGGTGCAGCACTTGGTGATGTTGCATAAACCCAGACCCATCTTTTGTTTCAGCAGTTCGCGGCGGTCGTTGGTATCCAGGGGATGCATTTCCAACGCCGCATAGCGAACAAACATTCTAGGCCCGGCGAAGTGCCGCTTGTGTTCCGGGTGATCCCGAATCACGTGGCAGACGTTCTGACAGAGGAAGCACTCGATGCACTTGTGAAACTCCTGGACACGATCGATGTCCTCCTGCTGCATGCGATAGGTTCCATCGGCCTCTCTGGCCTTTGGTTTGAATGCGGGAACCTGCCTTGCCACCTGAAAGTTGAATGAAACGTCTGTGACCAGGTCACGGATCAGGGGGAACGTCTTCATAGGCGCCACCGTGATGGTCTCCCCAGGCTGAAACAGGTTCATCCGGGTCATGCAGGTGAGACGGGGCCTGCCGTTGACCTCGGCGCTGCAGGAGCCGCATTTGCCAGCCTTGCAGTTCCAGCGCACCGCGAGATCATTTGCCTGGGTGGCCTGTATCTTATGGATAACGTCGAGCACCACCATCCCGGGTTCCACCGACACGCGAAATTCGCAAAAGTCGCCGCCCGTGGCGTCGCCGCGCCACAGGCGTATTGTGTAGTCCGAGGCCATGCTATTGTTTCTCCTCCAGGAGTTGCCTCAGCTCTTCCGGCATCTCCGGCAGCGGCTCCTGGGCAAGGGTCAGTGAGCCGTTTCTCTCTCGAAGCACCACGTTGACTTTGGCAAATTTGGGATCCGCCTTGGGATAGTCCTCGCGCGTATGCCCTCCGCGGCTCTCTCTTCTCTCCAAAGCGGACGCGGCGATGCATTCGGAGACGGCCAGCAGCGACTTCAGATCCAGAGCAAGATGCCAGCCGGGATTATACTGGCGGTGTCCTTCCACGCGAACTCTTCGGGTTCTTTCCTTCAGCGCGGCGATCTTTTCCTGCGCATTCCGGAGTTCCGCTTCGGTTCGGATGATTCCAACCAGGGACTGCATGCATTCCTGCAGCTCCTGCTGTACCACGTAGGGGCTCTCTTCGCCGGTGTTCTCAAATGGCCTGAGAGCCTCCTGTGCGATGGCCTCGACCTGATCCATGCCAACGTTGATTACTCCGGTAAATCCCCGGGCGTATTCAGCGGCGCCCAGGCCGGCACGGCGTCCGAACACCAGCAGATCGGAAAGGGAATTGCCCCCCAGTCGGTTGGCGCCATGCATGCCTCCGGCTACCTCTCCGGCCGCGAACAACCCCGGGACCGTTGCGGCCGCTGTGTCGGGGTGGACCCGGACCCCGCCCATAATGTAATGGCAGGTCGGGCCGACCTCCATCGACTCTTTCGTGATATCCACGTCGGCCAGCTCTTTGAACTGGTGGTACATGGACGGAAGCCGGCGCTTGATGTATTCAGCGTCGCGGCGGGAAGCAATGTCCAGGAACACGCCGCCGTGCGGGCTGCCCCGTCCCGCTTTCACCTCGCTGTTTATGGCCCGGGCCACCTCGTCACGGGGCAACAGGTCCGGAGTGCGACGCGCGTTCTTCTTGTCGGTGTACCATCGGTCGGCCTCTTCTTCCGTCTCGGCGGTTTCAGCTTTGAAGAGCTCCGGGATGTACCGGAACATGAAACGTTCGTCCCGAGAGTTCTTCAGCGTTCCGCCATCACCCCGCACACCCTCGGTGACCAGAATTCCGCGCACCGAAGGGGGCCAGACCATTCCGGTGGGATGAAACTGCACAAACTCCATGTCAATCAGGTCGGCTCCGGCCCAGAGTGCGAGCGAATGGCCATCGCCGGTGTATTCCCACGAATTGGAGGTGATTTTATACGCCTTTCCGATTCCGCCCGTGGCCAGTACCGCCGCCCGTGTCTTGAAGTTGACGAACTTGCCCGATTCCCGCCAGTAGCCGAATGCTCCGCAAATGCGATCCCCGTCCTTGAGCAGACGCATGATGGTGCATTCCATGAATACGTCGATTCCCCTGTGAACGGCGTGCTGCTGCAAGGTTCGAATCATTTCAAGCCCGGTGCGATCTCCCACATGCGCCAGACGGGCATAACGGTGCCCGCCGAAATCGCGCTGCAGAATTCGGCCGTCGTCTGTCCTGTCAAAGAGCGCTCCCCACTCTTCAAGCTCCAGCACCCGCGCCGGAGCTTCCTGGGCATGCAACTGGGCCATGCGCCAGTGGTTGAGGAACTTGCCGCCGCGCATGGTGTCGCGGAAGTGGACTTTCCAATTGTCGTCGGGATAAACATAGCCCAGGGCGGCGGCAATACCCCCTTCTGCCATCACCGTGTGAGCTTTGCCGAAAAGAGACTTGCAGATCAGAGCTGTTCTCGCGCCCTGCGCCGAGCTTTCAATCGCGGCGCGGATGCCGGCGCCGCCCGCGCCAATAACGACGACGTCGTATTCATGTGTCTCGTACTTGGGTTCGGCCATCTAGAAGAACCTGATGTCGTGCAAAATGCCCATTGCCACCAGCCGCACGTAAACGTCGGTGAGGGCCACGCCGAACAGGCTGATCCACGCGTAGAACATGTGATGCTCGTTAAACCGGGAAACAAGACGCCAGATCCGGTATCGGCCCGGCGCTTTGGAGAATACGTCCAGACGCCCGCCGCACAGATGACGGCAGGAATGGCAGGAGATCGAGTAAAGTGACAACAGCGCGGCATTTGCAGTCAACACCAGCGTCCCCATCCCCACGCCGAATCCGTCATCAAAACGGAACGCCAGCGCGGCATCCCACCAGAGGAAGGCCAGAACCAGCGTGGCCAGGTAGAAGAAGTAGCGGTGAATGTTTTGCAGAACCAGCGGAAACGCGGTCTCTCCGGAATACCCCGACCTTGCGTCGCGTACCGCGCAGCCGGGCGGCGCCCACCAGAACGATCGATAATACGCCTTTCGATAATAGTAACAAGTGAGGCGAAACCCGGCCGGAATCCAGAGAATGAGAAAGGCGGGCGACAAGTTCCACCAGGAGCCGATCAAGGGAAGGCTGACATGTTCCCCGCAGTTGGCGCTCAGGCAGGGAGAGTAAAAGGGAGAAAGGTACGGGCCGGCATGGGCATAATCGAAAGGCTGGAATGCAACCCAGGTGGCGTAGACCACAAAGCCTCCCAGAACCAAGGCGGTCAGCAGCGCCTCCACCCACCACGGGTCCCGGCGGAGCGTCCTCGCCACAGTAGCCGGTCCGTAATACTGCTGCTCCCCAAATGTGCCGTTTGAATTCATGCTTCCTTCCTTAATTAAGAATCAAGGCAGTTGAATCAAAAACAGAGGCAAAACATGCCGTCGACCGCCAGACCGGCATTTTACCGAGGGTCATCGGGAAATCCAAAATTAGAAATACCGAAAACTAAGATTAGCGCCGGCCTCCTGCCGCTGGAAACAAGTCTCACCGGGCGCCGTGCGAAACGGGGGGAGCTTGTGCCAGGGCGACGTGGATCTGGTAAGATTCGCTTCTTTCCGGCCGCACCCGGATCGACGGGCGGCGGCTGAGGTTTCGAAGAGCTGTGGAAAAATAGCGGCCTGCGTGCGTGAGGGGCAGATCACCCCGGCGAAAAGGCTCTTCGAATTTTTCGAACTCTGAGCGGCGGAAAAACGCGCTACAATCGCGGCCGAGCCTGGAGGAGCATGAAGATTCACGAGTATCAGAGCAAGAACATACTTCGCGAATTCGGAGTGAGTGTTCCCCGCGGCGCCGTTGCCTATAACGCCGACGAGGTTTATGAAATCGCGCAGCGCCTGGGCGCGGTGGTTGCCGTCAAAGCGCAGATCCACGCAGGCGGCCGGGGTAAAGGCGGCGGCGTCCAGATTGCCGGGAGCGCCGAAGAGGCCGAGCGTATCGCCCGGCGCATGCTGGGGATGAAGCTGGTCACTCACCAGACCGGCCCGCAGGGGAAAGAGGTCCAGCGGATCCTGGTGGAAGAAGGCTTAAACATCAGCAAGGAATACTACCTCGGCATCGTGATCGATCGTTCTTCGCAGCAGGCCGTGTACATGGCCAGCGCCGAGGGCGGCGTAGATATCGAAGAAGTTGCGGCGGTAACTCCGGAGAGAATAATCAAGGAGTTTATCAATCCGGTCACCGGGTTTGCCGGTTATCAGGCTCGCAAGCTTGCCTTTGGCATCGGGATTCCGGATGCGTCGGTCGGCAAAGCAGTCCGGCTCATGACCGGCCTGTATCGCGCCTTTGAAGAGAAAGACGCGTCGCTCGCTGAAATCAACCCTCTGGTCCTGACCGCTGAGGGGGAAGTCGTTGCCCTGGATGCGAAGATGAACTTTGACGACAACGCACTGTATCGTCATCGGGAGATCCTGGAATTGCGAGATTTCTCCGAGGAAGATCCGCTGGAGATCCGCGCTTCGCGGTTTGGGCTGAACTACATCAAGCTGGACGGCACGGTGGGCTGCATGGTCAACGGCGCGGGACTGGCAATGGCCACCATGGACATCATCAAATATGCGGGGGGAAATCCCGCCAATTTTCTCGATGTGGGAGGGGGCGCCAGCCGCGATCAGGTGAGGAATGCGTTTCAGATCCTGCTGTCTGACCCGAATGTGAAGGCGGTGCTGGTCAATATCTTTGGCGGCATTATGCGCTGCGACATTGTTGCCGCAGGTGTTGTGGAGGCCGTCAAGGCCGTCGGGGCCAATGTCCCGGTCGTGGTGCGGCTGGAAGGAACCAATGTGGAGAACGGTCGCGACATTCTGAGGCAATCCGGCTTGAATTTCACAGTCGCGGAGGGAATGAAGGAGGCAGCGGAAAAGGCGGTCCAGCTTGCCGCACGGGAGTGAGTCAGTAGGCGGTCGGCGGCAGTCTGCGGCGGAAGGCAGAAGGCGGAAGGCGCTCCGTTACCCGCCGATCGCGGTTGAATCAGCGACCGAGGGTGTGAATGGGTTGTCACGGGCCAGTCGTCGTGTCAGTTGTCAGTAGTAATCAGGAGTTGATGGTGAGGCGCATCAGACATGTCCATCCTGGTTGATGAACATACGCGCCTCCTGGTCCAGGGCATAACGGGCCGGGAAGGGACGTTTCACACGCAGCAATGTGTGGCTTACGGCACTCGGGTTGTGGCTGGAGTGACTCCCGGCAAAGGAGGCCAGAAACACGAGGGAATTCCGGTTTTCAACACCGTGTCCGACGCGGTCAGGGAAACGCAGGCGAATGCCAGCGTCATTTTTGTCCCGCCGCCTTTTGCCGCCGACGCGATCATGGAGGCAGTCGACGCTGGATTGCCGCTGGTGGTCTGCATTACTGAAGGGATCCCCGTTTTTGACATGATTCGCGTTCGCAAGGCGATGATGGGAAGAAACAGCCGGCTGATTGGCCCCAACTGCCCGGGCGTGATTTCGCCAGGGAAGTGCAAGATCGGCATCATGCCCGGGCATATTCACAAGCCGGGGCGGGTGGGAGTGATCAGCCGGAGTGGAACGCTGACTTATGAAGCCGTGGATCAGCTTTCTCGATTGGGCATCGGGCAGAGCTCCTGCATCGGCATCGGCGGCGATCCCATTAACGGCACCAGCTTCATCGACGCGCTGAAGCTCTTCCAGCAGGATCCCGACACGGATGCGGTGGTGATGATCGGCGAAATCGGCGGTTCAGCGGAGGAGGAAGCGGCAGAATTTATTCGCAAAGAATTCAAACGGCCGGTCGTGGGATTCATTGCCGGCCAGACGGCTCCCCCCGGCCGCCGCATGGGACATGCGGGAGCGATTATTGCCGGTTCCCAGGGAACGGCCGAAGGGAAGATCAGCGCGATGCGAAAAGCCGGGATCACCGTGGTGGAGAGTCCCGCCGAGATTGGCGCAGCGGTCAAGAGGATCCGGCAATAGGGCGGGGGATTCTGACAACGGATAACTGACAATGGACAACCATTAGCTGATACCTGACGGCTGAGAGCTGACAGCTGATGGCTGACGGCTATCAGCAAGGACCGACATGGAACGCACTCTTGCCATCATCAAACCGGATGCGGTAGGCGCCGGCAACGTGGGAAACATTCTCAGCCGGCTGCAGAAGGAGGGATTTCGCATCGTCCATATGAAATGGATTCATCTGAACCAGGCGCAGGCCGAAGGCTTTTACCAGGTGCATCGGATGCGCCCCTTCTTTTCCAGCCTGGTGAAATTCATGACCGAGGGACCGGTGGTCGTTCTGGCGCTCGAGAAGGAGAATGCCATCGCGGACCTGCGCAAGGTCATGGGCGCAACCGATCCCGCCAAGGCGGAGCCGGGGACCCTCCGGAGAGATTACGCCGCCAGCATCGAGCGCAACGCCATCCATGGCAGTGATTCGGCGCAATCGGCGGACTACGAGATCGCCTATTTTTTCAGTACAATAGAATTGAGTGGTCGGTCAGGCTGACGCCCGACCGGCTGGGCGGGCCGACCGCCGACGGAGGACAATGCCTCTGCGGACGCTCTGCGCCCGCGAAGTCTCGGCGGTGAGCGCAAAAATGTGATTTTTGCAGCGGAAAGGAGCTACGCTTTTTCGCAGACTGGGCTGCGAAAAAGTCGCCCCTTCGGCGATTTTTTCGACTCCAGGTTCCGGTCTTTCAACATCGACAAAATTTTGTCGATGTTATTGCCCTAAGCGCCTAACCCAAGGTCGCCACCCGACCGGGGTCGCCAGGGGGCGGAGCGGAATTTCAATGGGTTAGCGCGCCGCTTGCCGGGGCGCGCGGTTCTCCGGCGAAGCTGAGCGGTGAAGACATGCATCCTGCCAAACTGCTAATGCTGTCGGGACTCCTTCTTCTGGTGATGGGTGCGCTATGGTATTTCGCCGGGTGGGGCCCCTTGTCGCGGCTGGGGCGTTTGCCCGGCGACTTCAGCATTCGGCGCGGCAACTGGAGTGTTTACTTTCCTATTACGACCTCAATCCTGGTGAGCATTCTGCTGACGCTGTTGCTCTATCTGTTTCGCCGCTGATCCTTGGCCCGCATCGCTGATCTCTTCCCGGAGTGTTGTGAGAGCCCCGCCGGCATCCGATTCGACCTCTTTGTAGATCGGGTCCTGAATCATCCGCGGCACGGCTACTATTCCCAGGACAATTTCACGTTCGGCAAGCTGGGCGACTTCTATACTTCACCGCACGTTCATTTTTTCTTTGCCGAAGTTCTTGCCGAACAGTTCCTCCAGGTCTGGGAGGCGCTGGGCTGTCCGGAGACTTTCAGTCTGCTGGAGATGGGACCGGGTGACGGAGCGCTCCCGTTCCAGATCCTGAGCTCTATGGAACGTCGCTTTCCGGCCTTTTATCGAACTGTTGAATACCTGGGACTCGAGGCAAGCCCGCGGTTGTGCCGGCGGCTGCGCCGGAAGTTGTCCCGCTTTCCTTCGGCCCGGATTTTGTGTGAATCTTACAAATCGGCGCGCGTTGAACCGTTTTCAGGCTGCGTCTTTTCCAATGAGTTCCTGGATGCTTTGCCTTTTCGCCGCCTTCGAAAGGAAGCCGGCGGCTGGCAGGAGTGGTTTGTCCGCCTGCTGCCGCAGAGAGTAGAGGGCTACTGGAAGCCGGTGCAGTGGCCGCCCGAGGGAACGGAAGAAATCCCGGAGGGCGCCATTTTGGAATGGCGCGAGGCTTTTGATGAGTTCTACCGTTTCGCGTCGGC
>JACQGG010000040.1 GCA_016199665.1 Acidobacteriota bacterium
CCTCAACGTCAGAACGACACCAGTTCTCCTGCCCTTGGAATCGATAATAAATCTTTCTGGTACTGTGCTCACTGTAGATTCGTCCCAGTTATTCTGACGATTATACGCCTGCTCGCTGCACACCGTCAGCCGCAGCAATCGGGCTTGAATTGGACAGAACTGTATAGCACAGCAAACACTGCAAACTGCGACGTCTATCCCGTGGGCGTTCCGAGACAGTTGGGTGTCCCATCCCGTTTCGAATCAAATGCTCGGCACCGAAGCGCCGACCGTCCAGGATCGAGGTATGCAGCGTGCGGCCGCTACCTATCTTGTTTCCGCCGACATCGGAAGTCGTATCAACGTTCCGGCCGGTCCATGACGGTGGATTTCTTGGTGAACGGTCCCTTGGAGTACTTATCCGCGTCATCCACGGCGCCAAAGGTGTTATCCTTGGCGTTTATGACCCGCTGATACTCGGCCAGCGCGCGCTGCCTTTCTCCCAGCATGTCATAGATCTTTCCCAGGTGCAGATGGCTCATAGATTCCACCCACTTGGGCTGCAGGTCTCCGTTCAGCGCATCCCGGAACGCGTTGCCTCCGCTTTGCGTGTTGGCCTGCTCAAAAAAAACTTCCCCCAGGCGGTAATGGGCCAGCGAGCTTCGGGGATTCAGTTTGATCGCGCGCTCGTATTCGCGAATCGCCTCCAAAAACTGGTTCTTGTGGAACAGTTCGTACCCCAGCGCGATGTGCACCGCGACTTCCATGTCCGTCGAGTTGCGCAGCAGCTTCTGTTCCGGGTCGAGCACCACCCGGACGGGACGCGTCGCCGACTTGATGTCGAAATGAGTCGTCTTCCCTTCCACCTGAACCGTCTGCATTTCCCGCTTTTGTTCCGTCTCCACTGCCACCCGCAGCGGCATGCGAAACAGGTCCAGGTTCTGCTTGACCGTCCCGGCGATGCGAAAGCCCCCGTCGGCCAGCTTGTAAACCGTGTAATCCACTTCCATGTCGGGGACGCCGGTCGTTTCAATCCACTGCGCAAAAAACCATTGCAGGTCCTGACCGCTGCTTGAGGAGGCTTTTGCTTTTAAATCCGACAACAACGCCTGCCGGCCGAGGCTGGCCGCGGCAAACTCTTTGAGCAAGGAAAGGACCTGATCGCGGCCCATGATGTCCTCGAGCATGTACAGGACCCAAGCTCCTTTTCCCCCAACGATCGACTGATACTCCTCGCTGCGAAAGCCAAGGCTGAATGCATTACTGATGGAGGAACGGTTTTCGTACTTTAGCGCCAGAACGGCAAGTTTCAGGATCTCGTCCTGGTACTCCTCCTTGTTCCGGCTCTCCAGATATTTCGCCGCAAGATAGAAGGCCGCCCCGTCAGACAGCATCACGTCTTGCGGATTCTGCGGAAGAACTCCCAGTCCCCACCACTGCAGCGCCATACGGCGCGCCAGTTCCACATCGGAGACCTGTGGCCCCTGGAGCATCTCCGCCGGGAGGTAGATCACCCCGGGCCCCGCCATTTCGTCGCGCACATCGCCGGGGATCTCCACCAAGGTCAGGTCTCCGAAAGGGTAACCCGGAAGTTCTTTCTGAAAAAAAGTGAGAATAGCGGAAAGCTGTTGAGTCACTGCTTCCGGGCGCATTTCCGACCTGTCAGGAGTGAACACGTGGACGGGAACCTGGCCAGCGGCAAACTTCTGCTCGCGCAATTTGCCGATGACCAGCGACCACTGGTTGGAGGGCCGCGAAATCTCCCAATCAAACACTTCTGTAATCCCCTGGGTCTTGACCGGTTTCGGCGTCCCCGCGACCACAGCGCTGAACCCCAGAGGAACCGTCACCGAGAACTCGGCCGTCGCTGGATCGAAAAGCGGGTCATGCACGGGGAACCACCGCGCAGAGAACATCAGATATGCCGCCTCGTCGCCAATGTATCCGGTGGCCGACTGGTTCTTGTCCAGAAAGGCGTAGTCTTCCCGTTCCAGGGTTCCCTCATAGCCTATCTGCAAGGTGTGACTGCCGGGTGCAAAAGGCTGCCCCGCTCCGACCAGCAGACGGCTGCTATCGGCCTCGTCAAATCGAGTGGTGAGTTGCCTTCCTGCCTCGTCGGTGACGTCGGTGACACTGAACCGGCTGTTGATCTCAAAAGGAATCGCCCTGACCGCTTGGGACAGGTCCAGTTGAATCCTCGCCGCTCCTCTCAGACTGTGGTCCTGCAGATTGACATCGACTTTGACCTGGTAACGGCTCACGTCGATTTGAGAGCGGCTCTGGGCTTGCGCACTCAGACAAAGCGCGGCTGCGATCCAGGTCAGGAACAGCCTTTGCACCACGGTTAAGGCCAACCCAAGGACGGCGGAAACTATTTTCACCTGGCGCCTTCCATAAACCGCACAATCGACGTGGCGGCGTCCCCGTAGGGATCCGCTCCGGCCAGCCGGTCCCTCACGCGGCTCAATTTCTGCAGAATAATTTCCCATTTGGGATCTTTCCCGACGAAGGAAGAGAGCATGGCGGCGACGGCTCGCGGATTGGCCTGGCGCTGGACCAGTTCCGGAACCGCCCGCTCTTTTAGAATCAGGTTTGGCAACGCGAACAGTTCGGTTTTCAGCAGGAACCGAACCAGGTTCCAGCTCACCGAGGAGCCGCGATACAGCATGCAGAACGGAAGGCCCGCCAGCGCCGCTTCCAGTGTGGACGTTCCGCTCTTGATCAGGCCGTAGTCGCAGTGCGCCAAAACTTCATCGCTCCCTTCAATGATCTTGATCTTGAGATGACCGCCGGCGCTGTGCACCAGCCTTTCAATTTCCCGGCGCAATCCCGGGGCCGCTGCGATTACCAGTTGTAGATGCAGATGCCGGGCCGGCGCAAGCATCCCCGCTCCTTCAAGAACCACCGGAAGGATCGCTTCCACTTCGCGTCTCCGGCTTCCGGGAAGCACCGCCACAAAGACATCGTTTTCACTCAGACGGTGACGTTGCGCAAAGGATTGCCGATCGCGCCAGGGGGGCTCGTTTGACGCCAAGGGGTGCCCGTAGTACTCCGCCGTGACGCCGTGAGCCCTGTAGAAGTCCACCTCAAAAGGAAAAAGTACAATCATCTTGTCCACGTTGTTCCGAACCTTCCGCACCCGGCCCTGCCGCCATGCCCAAAGCTGCGGGCTGATGAAATAGACGATGGGCGCGATACCCCTCTTCTTCAGTGCGCGCGCCAGCGGCAGGTTGAAATCCGGGAAATCAACCAGCACCGCGGCTAACGGCCGCCGGGCTTGCGCCTCCTCCAGGATCGAGTGGTAAAGCCGGCAATAGCGGCCCGCCTGAGCCAGAGCTGCGGCAGGTCCGATGGCCGCCAACTGCCGGGAAGAGGCGAGCAATCGCGCACCCAAAGCCGCCAGCCGGTCTCCGCCACTGCCCCAGACTTGCAATGGCTGGCTGACCCGTTTGAGAATCTGTTCGCACAGATGGGATGCGTGCAGGTCCCCGGACTCTTCGCCGGCAACCACCAACAGCGTCCTGTCGCCCTGGGACGCATTCATGTGTCCCGACGAACCCACCCTCCACCCAATACCCTGTCACCCCAATAAAAAACCACAGCCTGACCCGGAGTCACAGAATATTGCGGAACATCAAACTCAACCTTGCAGTTCCGATCGGCCAGGGGGGTTACGGTGGCAGCCACCTCCTGATGGCGAGAACGGATCCTGACCTGGCAGCGAATCGGCGCCTCCGGGGTGCGGCCGGAAATCCAGTGAGAATTCTCGAGGGCTGCCTGCCGAGACAGCAACTGCGCTTTGTCCCCCACTACGACTGTATTGGTGGAAGTATCGGTAGACAGCGCATAGAGGGGACTGCGGCCGCCGATACCCAGGCCCTTTCGCTGGCCGACGGTGTAGCGCGCACTCCCGCGGTGCACACCCAGGAAAGTGCCGTCAACGGACTCGATTCGCCCGGGCGACAAAGCGCCGTTTCCCGGCGCCGCGTCGTTACCCGGCAGTTGGCCGGCGTACCGTTCCAGAAATGACCCGTAGTCCCCATTCGGAACGAAACAGATCTCCTGGCTGTCCGGTTTAGCGGCAGTGCAGAGGCGCCTCTTTGCCGCGGCCTGCCGCGTCTCATTCTTGGTCTGATCTCCCAGCGGAAAAATAGCATGAGCAAGTTGCCGCTGCGTTAGTTCAAACAGGAAATAGGCCTGATCTTTGGCGAAGTCGGCGCCCTTGCGCAATTCGAACTCATCGCCGCTCTGGGAGACCCGGGCATAGTGCCCGGTGGCCACCTTTTCAGCCCCAATGCCGGCGGCGAATTGAATCAGCCGATTGAACTTGAGGAAAGTGTTACAGCGGACGCACGGGCTAGGGGTTTTACCCGACAGGTAGTCGCGCACAAACGGCTCCACTACCGATTTCCGGAAAGCCTCCTGCAGGTTAAGGACATAGAAGGGAATGCTCAGTTGTTCGGCCACCCTCCGCGCGTCATAGACATCGTCCAGCGAACAGCAGCGGCCCGAACCGGGCTCGCCCTCATCGCGGGAGTGATCCCACAACTGCATCGAGCATCCAACAACATCGAACCCCTGCTCCACCAGCAGCGCCGCCGCAGTAGAACTGTCCACTCCCCCGCTCATAGCCACCAACACCCGCGACATGCATTTCCTCCTAAGACATCTCAACCCGGAAGGAGCGGCTGGACTCCCGTTGCCCTCCAGAAAACTCAGGCGATGCCATCTCAGGCGCACGGTCCTTTCCGCAGTGGAGCTTGGCCCGTTTCATTTTCAAGACTGCCAAAGGATTGCCGTCCCAACAATATCGATCTGATTTAAAGTCAAGGTGAGAGGGAACGGCTCGATCGATTCGGCGCGCTGACTGTGGTCCTGCCTCAACCGCAACAAGTCGAAGTGCAGTTCCTTTCTCAGAGCCTGAAGCTTCTCTCTTGTCCCTCCCGTCTCCGGAATCATTTCAAACGAAAGCGGGTGGATCTTGCGCTGGCTGGACTCCCCCTCGAGACAGAGAGTGGAAATCTCTTCTCTCAGTTCCAGAAAAATACGGTTTGTTTCCAGCGTTTCCTCCGTCGGTTTTTCCAGGCTGGTCCGAAATTCCTCGGAGGCTCGCTCCAGCGAGTCCTCGATCTGCAGCAGCCGGCGGAGATAACGATCCGACAGCGCGCGAAAGTCCTGAGCCAGATCCTGCGACGCGCAATCCCGGCACCGGGTCAGAAAGTCCTCGAAGGGCTCCGCGGGGGAAGCGTAGAGATCGTAAAAAGTGTTTCGATATATCACGATCCGATGATAGCGCAACAGGTATTCAAGAAACTTGTCCTGCAGCCGGTCCCCCATCCCATCAACATTAAGGTCTTCTGGAGCAACGATCGGCTCGGCATTTCTTTCCAGAAAGTCGCCGGGGCGCTCCGTTACCATATCGGGAGTCCAGATCAGGTCGTCGTCCAGCGGAATCATCTCGGCCTGGAAATTTCCCTCCCGCGTTTCCGAGGTCGACGACCGCACGTCACGGATGTCGAACTTGACATCGAAGAACAACCAGGGACGCATTTTGACCTTCGGGCCCCTCCTCTTAACGCAATAGTGCTTCATGTCGTGGCAGAAGGTGAGTATATCACACCGACTGGGGGCACCCGGGACGGGAGGGAGCCCGGCGCCAGTCAAGCTGACCCCGGGCTGGATGGGCGAGATAAGAACTGCGGATGACCTGCGGCGATTGGCCGCAAGCGGCGAAGATTCAGTGAATTTTTTCGGATCGATTCAAATAGCGCCGGCATTCCTGGCGACCATAAAAGAGCCGCGATTTGACGGTCCCCTCGGAAATATTCAGGGCCCGGGCAATCTCCTTTATCGTCAAGCCCTCGGCGTCGTGCATCCGTACAACCTCACCTTGCTTGGCACTGACCCGCCTCAGCGAGGATTCCAGACGCGCGCGCAGTTCCCGCCGGTAGGTGCAATCAAAAGGGCTGTCATTGCAGGCCAGCGAGTCAGCGAGAAAGTCCTTGATTTCCTCAAACGAGTCTTCTTTTCGTTTTGTTTTGCGTCGCAGGATTTCCAAACAGACATTGGTCACGATGCGATTCAGCCACGTCGTGATCTTCGCCTCACCCCGGAAACCGCCCATGGCGCGAAAGGCATTAAGCAGCGTCTCCTGAACGGCGTCCTCGGCCGTGTTTTCGTCCTTCAGAATACGCAGGGCGACCCGGTAAATGATTTTCGAGAAGCGTTTGCAAAATTCTTCATAAGCACCCAACTCCTCGCGACGGCATCGTTCGATCAGAGCAACTTCATCCTGGCCCGGCAGAAATGTACATATGCTCATCAAACACCCCCCATCATCCAGCCGTTGAATGTGCAAGCCAACGGCCAATCTCTTAACGGGGGATCAAATGCAGGCTAAACTATGATTAAGCTACTGTAAAATAAGCTGTTAAAGACCGCCAGCCACGGTTGATGAGCCGAGTGCATCTGTCAAATGCTTTGACAGCCTTACAACGAAAAACAGACAAAAAAATTTATAAGTCATTATTTTACAGTTACTTATTATACTGTCTAGGTATTTTACAGAGTCCAAGTTGATTTTGGACACTGAAGAATTTTGGCCAACTTGCTACGTGGAGCAGAGATCAGGAACCGGCGCCCGGAAAGCCTTCGGCCTGAATTTTTTTCAGTTTGGTGAGCAGCGTCTGGCGACTGATTCCGAGCGCGCGGGCCGCATGGCTCTTGTTCTGGCCGACCGCATTCAGGGTTTCCAGGATCATTCGGCGTTCCAATTCCCCGATTTGCTCTTTGAGCCGATCCGGCGCGGAAGAAGGCGTCCGGCCCGAGCGCACGTGGTCAGAGAGCAGGTCGAGGGTAATGCCCCCCCCTTCGGACAGGATCACCAGGCGTTCCACTTCGTTCTCGAGTTCCCGCACATTGCCGGGCCACGAGTACTGCTGCAGCACGGAAAGCGCTTCTGCCGAGAAGCGCAGCCCCCTCCTGTTGAGGAGAGATCCAATCTTGTGCAGGAAGTATTCCGCCAAGGGCGCCACGTCTTCTTTCCGAGCGCGCAACGGGGGCACATAGACGGAAAACACGTTGATTCGATAGAACAGGTCCTGGCGGAAGTTGCCTTTCTCCGCCTCCTCGCGCAGATTGCGATTGGTACTGGCGACAATGCGAACGTCCACCTGGCGGGATTTCTGCGATCC
This sequence comes from Acidobacteriota bacterium, assembly GCA_016199665.1. Classification (GTDB taxonomy): domain Bacteria; phylum Acidobacteriota; class UBA6911; order JACQSX01; family JACQSX01; genus JACQSX01. Next base: position 7,173 of record JACQGG010000040.1, read on the forward strand.
GACCGGCTGTATCCTGCTGTCCTCAAGAACCCGCAGAAACTTGACCTGCAGATCGAGAGGCGCCTCACCGATTTCGTCGAGGAAGAGCGTGCCGCGATCTGCCATTTCAAAAAATCCCTTCCTTTCCGTGGTCGCTCCGGTAAAGGCCCCTTTTACATGACCGAAGAACTCGCTTTCGGCCAGATCCCGCGGAATCGCGCCGCAGTTGACCGGGACAAAGATCTCATTGGCCCGCCGGCTTTCTTGATGGATAAAGCGCGCCACGAGCTCTTTCCCCGTGCCCGTTTCACCCTGGATCAGAACGGTGGAGTCGGTCTGCACTACTCGAGACAACAGGGAAAGAATCTCGCCCATGGCGCGACTCTTGAAAACAATGTTGCCGGGTTCGAAATAGGTCTCGACCTGCTTCTTCAGAAACTGATTTTCGCGGCACAGCTTTTCGTTGGCTTTTTCCAGTTCCGCGCTCAGTCTGCGATTTTCCCGCATCAGTTCCAGTTGCTCCAATGCCTTGCGCACCGTGATCCGCAAGGATGCCGGCTCCCATGGCTTGGTGATGTACTTGTACACTCGCCCGGTATTAATGGCTTCGATCAGGTCGTCGACTTCAGTGTAGCCGGTCAGCACGATGCGGATGATTTCCGGGTTGATGGCAATGCTCTCTTCCAGCAGCTCCACCCCAGACATACCGGGCATTTTTTGATCGGTGATGATCACATCCACCGATTGATCCCTGAGGATTTTCAGCGCGTCTCCGGCAGACCCGGCCGTCAGCACGTGATGCTCTTCCACAAAGGTTCGTTGCAGCTTCTGCAGGTTGGGAGGCTCGTCATCTACCACCAGGATCCTGTATCGATTCATGCCATGCCGCTCTGCGGTTCCTTTCCAACCGGGAGAATGATTTCAAACCGGGTCCCTTTTCCCGGCTCGCTCTGGACCCGGATTTGCCCATTGTGCTGCTTGATAATCCCGTAGCTGATGCTCAGTCCAAGACCGGTTCCCTCTCCCGTCTTTTTAGTGGTAAAAAACGGTTCGAAGATCTTGTTCAAGTGTTCTTTGGGAATTCCGGCGCCGTTATCTTCAAATTCGACAATCACGCTGCCATCCTTCGACAGCGTCCGGATCCACACATCCCCTTTGTCCAGAATAGCCTGGCAGGCGTTGCTGAGAATATTCATAAAGACTTGCCCCAGCTGACCTGCGTAAGCGCGAATCTTGGGCAGCGTTCCATACTGCCGGTGAATCTGGATGCGTTCGCGGTAAAGGTTTTTCAGCAGGCTCAGCGCCACCTCGATGGAGGCTTCCACGTCGGTATCGCTCACTTCGTGCGTATCCAGCCGGGAAAAGCTCCTCAGATCGGAAATAATGGCGTGGATCCGCTTGGCGCCTTCCTCGAAGTTGTCGATCAAGTTGTTCAGGTCCTCGATCACAAAATCAAAGTTCATGGCCCGCTTTTCCAGCGCAAGCGATTCCCGATCCTCCTGGCTGAACGATCTCAGCTTCTCGCAAAAAACCAGCAAACTCTTCAGTTTGGTCACATAGTCCCGGAGAAATTCGGTGTTGCCGTAAATAAAATTCAAAGGGTTCTTGATTTCGTGCGCGATACCGGCCACCAACTGCCCGAGCGACGCCATCTTCTCGGACTGAATCAACTGCGCCTGGGTCTGTTGCAATTCCTGATAAGCCTGTGTGAGCTCGGTGTTGGACTGCTGCAGGGCGACCGTGCGCTCTTGAATGATGCATTCCAGGTTTCGATTCAGCTCCAACAAAGCCTGGCTCCGCTCCTGCAGCGAATCCGCCATCCCATTAAACGCTCGTGCCAGCTCTTCCAGTTCGTCACCGGTCCGAACATCCACGCGGCCGCTGAAGTCCCCGGCTGAAAACACCGATGCCGTTGAGGTGAGTTTCTTCAGCGGAACGGTGATGCCGCGGCTGATCCCGTATACCAGAATGACAACCAAGGCGGCTGACACTGCCGTGGCGAAAAGGAGCACAGTGCGCATCTCGTTGACCGGAGCAAAGATGTCCGAATAGTTGATCCCCACTCCGCCGGTCCACCCGAAAAAGGAGTTGAGCGGCGCCAAGCCGGAAATTTTTTTCGTTCCCAGGGGATATTCGTAGTCGTAATGCTTTTCCACCCGCGTCACTGCGTCACTGAGGTTTTTCAGGCGATGATCTTCCACCAACCGGGTTCCATAGTTGTCCTGAGGCGACTCCTGCACTTCCGTGCCGGAGTAGGTCCGGTTCCTCCGATACTTGTGGCCAATGATGGTATTGTGATCATTCTTGAAGAGAAACGCGTAACCGGAGCTTAGCTGGTGGACGCTGAGGTCACGCTCCACCTGATCCAGAATCTCCTGGATATACTGCCAGTTGATCAGCGTCAGCAATACCCCGACGGTCCGCTGCGTCATTCGGCTCCGAATGGGAATGGCAAACCCGATCTGGTACTGGTTCATGATGTCCTGGTTGCCATAGTCGTAAACTGCCTTTACAAAAGGGGACTGGTGCCAGTCGATGTAGCCGACGTTTCCTTCCGTCGCCGTTTCAAACCACTCTTCCGACGGCGACGGTTTCAGGCGCAGAAGGACCGAGAGTTCGCCCGAAGCAAACGGCGCCCCCTGGCGGCTTCGGGTGTTACACAAACGCATATTCCCGTCGCTATCGAAGACCAGAATCAGATCATAAACCTGATGCAGCAGGATCAGCTTGTCCAGCAGCGCTCGAGTCTGCGCAATCGCTCGCCGGTGCTCCAGGGCTTCGGCGAACAGGTCGTTCAATTCCATGGAAAGCGCTTCCTCGCGTTTCTCCAAAAGTGTCAGGTCGATCTTGTCGGCCGTGTCCTGCGCCAGTTGCTCCAGGTAAAGCGTGATGCGGTCTTCCGTGATCCGCTTCTGAGCCCTGAAATAAGAAAACGAAGAGATGAAGATGAGGGGAATAAGCGAGGAGGGCAAAATATAAAGCAACAGCTTGTTTTTCAAGCTCTTAGACATCGGCGCCTAGCCACTGTCAGTTTCTTATACATCACTAAACCACGATTCGTCAAAATTCTTTACATTGGTGGGGTATTCAACACTTGGGAGAAGCCTGCCGACCGCGCCCAGGACCGGTACAGGTCGTCTGGTGACCCAAGACTTTTTTCCTTACCGTCGCGCTTTCGATAAACGGCACATCCGGATCGTAGCCGGTGCCGGGTCCCAGCGGGACCTCAATCTGACCCTCGACGGAAGCCTCAACCGCGCGCGTGGTGGTGTCCTTGCGGTAGTAGCGGCGGCTGGCTGAAACATCTCCCGGTATCGTAAAGCCGGGGAGGCTTGACAACGCAATGTTATGTGCACGGCCGATTCCGGTCTCAAGCATGCCGCCGCACCAGACCGGCACCCCTTGCGCCAGGCAGAGGTCATGAATCCGCTTGGCTGACGCGAATCCGCCCACCCTGCCGAGCTTGATATTGATAATGCGGCAGCTTCCCAGCGTGAGCGCGGCCTTTGCGTCGTAGTAAGACCGGATGGATTCGTCCAGACAGATCGGAGTCTTCAGGCACTCCTGTAGCCTCGCGTGCTCCAGAAGATCGTCATGGCGCAAGGGCTGTTCGATCATCATCAAGTCAAGGGTTTTCCGGCGCAGTGCATTCACCCCATCCGCTGAACGGGTCGCCAGCTCCAAGCTGCAGCAGCAGAATCCTCCGCAAGTGAGTTCGCCCGAAACTCGTTTCAAAGCCATGCACCAGAGGGAGTCGGATTTCCCGAAGTGTGATGCATTCAATCTTCATGGCGCTCCAGGAGATAGAAGGTGCGGCGCAGTCGGTAATCCTCAACGGGCAGCAGCTCGAGCGAGCGGACCAGAGCCTTGATCCGATAGCCCCGGTCGAAGCAGCGCAAGAAGGCGCCGCGGGTCGCCTCCCGCCACCGGCAGGCCGCGTCCCGGTCCAGCTTCTTGAGAAGTTGAGTGTCCGGAGGAGCCTCGACGAGAAGTTGCCGCTCGGCTGAATCCAGCTCACCGGTTCCCGGCACAAAACGGTCTCGGCCGGACCAGCTCAAGACCCGGCGCAGCCGCTGCCAATCAGGCGGAACAGGGTCTTCCCCGCTGAGAATTCTTTCGGTCCGAGGCTGGCCAATAAGCCACTCGACGAGAAAGCGATCGGTCCCCAGCCCGCTGTGAAGATCGCTGCTGGTCCGCTCCCCGTACAGGTTCACGAAATAGGTGTTGCTGACGGCGCCCAGGCGGTTCAGGTTGAGGAATGCATTCTTTGTTTCCAGCGGGTCAAACGTCCAGGTGATCACCGGGATGTTCCGCGCCACCGCATCCCGATACTGTGCCAGCTTCATGCGGCGACCCAGACCTTGATCACGATACTCCTGCAGAACCGCCAGCATGTGTGAATGTTGGGCAAACCTGTTGTCATGAAGACTGGGGATCGCAAACAGGAAGGCGATCATGGCCTCCCCGTCAAACGCTCCCAGGGCCAGACCTCCATGCTGTTGCACCACGATCATCAGCCGGGCGGGAACCGTGTCGCGGTGATCAAATCCCCAGACAATCTTCTGCAGATCCACGCATCGTTCAAACTCCGCGGGAAGCCGCAGGTGTCGAATCACCCATTGCGGCCCTTCCTCAAGCGGCATTGGATTCTGCCTCTAGTGTCGCGTCCGGTAAATACACAACCCTTTGCGGATGGGGCTTGCGAGGGGGGCTCGAGCGACCAAGAGATCAGCCGCAACCCCCATCCGCCCGAAGGGTTGCATCGGATCGGCCCCGCTTTCTTTGTCGCTCCTCCTCACACCATCCCGGTGCCTCGTCACCGCACGACGCAGATTCTAGGAGCCTGTCCTTGAATTAACAACAGTCGCGTTCCACCGGATTCGCAAATCCCCTAGGGGCCGCAGTTATATCCTCCACAAGGAGATCGGGACACGGAATTGCCGTGGTAGAATGGAACAAATTATGAAAGGACTAAGAAACGGTCGTTTGGAGCAAGCCCTTGCGGCCATGGCCAGGAATCAGGGGCATCTCCTCAACAGCCAGATCAATCTTCTGGCTTCTATGGCCCGCGCAGACAAGCGGTTCGCCCGCAACGACGAGAAATGGGCCCGCAACGACGAGAAATGGGCCCGCAACGACGAGCGGTTTGCTCGCATCGACAGGGAGCTTGCCGATATAAAAGCGATCCTTCTGCGCCACGAGCGGATCCTTCAGTCACTTCCCGAAGCGATCCGTCAAAAGGTTGGCTTTAAGCCGCGCTGAAGGAAGGTTGCCGCGGCGGGTTCGTAACCCGCCAACTCCATGGCCTTCCGTTCCGGTTTGGGACCGCGCTGCCCGGTGCGGACTGCCCATTTGGTTTTCCATGCGGTACCATAGCGTCTCTTTATGAAGAACAGGCTGCAGCCCTGCACACCGGGCATAACCGGCGCGGCGCCACCGGGCCAAATCCGCTTCCGGCAAAACTTCGTCGAACTGCTGCGCATGATCAACTTCGAACATACCGTTTTCGCCCTGCCTTTTGCCTATCTCGGCGCCTTCATTGCACGCGGCGTGCCCACCGGGCGCCAGATGCTCTGGATCACCCTGGCCATGTTCGGGGCACGCACCGGCGCCCTGTGCTTCAACCGCCTGGTCGACGCCGACATTGACGCGCTTAACCCCCGGACGCAAATGCGGGCTCTTCCTGCGGGCAGGCTCTCGCGGCGCTTTGTAATTCAGTTCACCGCTTTCTCCATCGTCCTGTTGCTATATTCCGCTTTTAAGTTGAATGTGCTCTGCTTTCTCCTTAGTCCGGTGGCAGTGGGTATCATTTTTTTCTATTCCTTTACCAAGCGCTTTACCTGGCTGTCTCACATTTTTTTGGGACTGTCGCTGGCGGTCGCGCCGCTGGGAGGCTGGATCGCAGTCAGCGGCCAACTGGGACTCCTGGCGCTGCTGCTGGCCGCAGTCGTGGGACTGTGGGTGGCGGGATTTGACATCATTTATGCCTGTCAGGACACCGAGTTTGACCGGCAACACCGCGTGCATTCCTTGCCGCAGGCAATCGGGATCGGTCCGGCACTGGCAGTTTCTGCACTGCTGCACCTTTTGATGATGCCTCTTCTGTTTGCGATTTATTGGCAGGTGGGACTTGGGACACTGACCCTGGCGGGTATTCTCGTCACTCTGGTCCTGGTCGGTTATGAGCACTGGATCGTGCGCCCCTCGGACCTGTCCCGGGTCAACGCCGCTTTTTTCACCATCAACGGGATCGTCAGCATTCTGCTTTTTCTGGCGATCGGACTGGATATCACCTGGGCCAACTAGGATGTTCAACCGGCTGGGCGAAATTCTGCTGAAGAAACAGGCGATCACCACCGACCAGCTTGACGACGCGCTCGCCTGCCAGCGCCAGCGCGGCGGAAGGCTCGGTTCGATTCTGATCGCCAAAGGATACGTTTCGGATGACGAAATTGCTTCGGTGCTGAGCCTGCAGTACGACGTTCCTTCGGTCAATCTGCGGTTCACCGACATCCGTCCCGAAGCGATTCAGCTGGTCCCGATCGAAATTGCAATCAAGTATCAGGTGCTGCCCATTGCCCGCATCGGCTCCACGCTCACCGTGGCCATCACCGACCCAACCAACATGATGGCCATGGACGATCTGAAGTTCATGACCGGCCTGCACGTCGAACCGGTGATCGCTTCCGAAAGCTCCATCCAGGAGGCCATAGAAAAATATTACGGCACCAGTTACCACCTGGAGCTGAAGCGCGTCTACGAGCAGATTGACGCCAAGGACCGCGACCAGAAAGAAAAAGAGGAATACCAGTTGGAGGTGGAAGAGGAAGAAAAAGAGCTCAGCATTGAGCAACTGCAGCACTCGGGTGAAGAGGCGCCCATTATCCGGCTGGTCAATATGATTCTATATGACGCCATTCGGCGCGGGGCCAGCGACATCCATGTCGAACCTTATGAGAAGGAGTATCGCGTCCGCTACCGGATCGATGGGATCCTGTACAATATCATGTCGCCGCCGCTGCGCATGCGTGACGCGATCACCTCGCGCCTGAAGATCATGTCCAAGCTGGACATTGCGGAAAAAAGGCTTCCCCAGGACGGGCGCATCAAGATTCGAATCAACGTGAACGGAGTCACCAAGGGGATCGATTTCCGCGTCTCGGTACTACCGACACTCTTCGGCGAGAAGATTGTTCTCCGCATCCTGGACAAGGAAAACCTCCCCTTGGACCTGCACAAGCTCGGGTTTGAACCGAGCTCTTTGAGTAAATTTGAGCGTGCCATCGCCCAGCCGTACGGAATGGTGCTGGTAACCGGGCCGACCGGGAGCGGCAAAACCAGCACCTTGTACACCTGCATCCACAAGCTCAATGTGCCCGGCGTCAACATCATGACCGCGGAAGATCCCGTGGAGTTCAACTTCCCCGGCATCAACCAAGTCCACGTCAGGGAGCATATCGGGCTCACGTTTGCCGCGGCGCTGCGCTCCTTCCTCCGGCAGGACCCCAACATCATCCTGCTCGGCGAGATCCGGGACTTTGAAACGGCCGAAATCGCAATCAAGTCCGCTCTCACCGGACACCTCGTCCTCAGCACCCTGCACACCAATGACGCTCCCTCCAGCGTTACCCGATTGCTGAACATGGGCATCGAGCCGTTCCTGGTGGCCACTTCCGTCAATTTGATCTGCGCGCAGCGCCTGGTGCGAAAAGTCTGCGCCGATTGTCGCAAAGAAGAGGTCACGCCGGTTAAAGCACTCGTGGACATCGGGTTCAGCCCGGACGAGGCCGCCCTGATCCGGACTTTCCGAGGGGAGGGTTGCAGAAGCTGCAACAATACCGGGTATCGGGGTCGCATCGGGCTTTACGAGGTCATGGATATTTCCCCTCCGCTTCGGGACATGATCCTCACGGGAGTCTCCGCCACGGATATCAAGGTCCAGGCGAGTGAGGAGGGGATGTTGACGTTGCGTGAAAGCGGGCTGTGCAAAATCCGGCAAGGCGTGACCACCGTCGAAGAAGTTCTGCGCGAAACTGCCTGGCTTGATGCCCGGGCACGCAGCTAACCCTTCTTCCGGTGACGGCTGTCACCGAGACCGCAGGCGATAATGGAACACAAGGCCTGAGTACTGGTTCGCGATTTTGGAAAGCGGCCGCAGGCCGCCGCCGAAAACAAATCGTGCAGGAAAACAGGTAGGAGTCGCGCATGCCAAGTCTGGCAGAGCTGCTGCAGAAGCTGGTTGATCTTAACGGTTCGGATCTTCACCTGGGAACCCACACGTCTCCTCGGATCCGGGTGGACGGAAAACTGCTGCCTCTGGAGGGCCCCCCCTTGACGCCCTCCGAGGCCAAAGCGCTCGCCTACAGCGTGATGTCCGACGCGCAGAAATACAAGTTCGAAGAACAAATGGAGATTGACTTTAGCTTCGGCATCAAAGGGCTGGCGCGCTTTCGCGCCAATGTCTTTACCCAGCGGGGCGCCGTCTCCGCCGTGTTTCGCCTCATTCCCTTTGAGATCAAATCCTTTGAGCAACTTGGCCTGCCGCCCGTCGTGGCGGGCCTATGCTGCAAACCCCGCGGGCTGGTGCTGGTCACCGGCCCCACGGGCAGCGGCAAATCGACGACTTTGGCCGCCATGGTCGACAAGATCAACAGCGAGCGAAATCAGCACATCATCACCATTGAAGACCCGATCGAATTTCTGCACTCCCACAAGAACTGCGTGGTGAGCCAGCGGGAAGTGAACAGCGACACGCGTTCCTTTGCAAGCGCTCTGCGCGTGGCCTTGCGCGAGGATCCCGATGTGGTGCTCATCGGTGAGATGCGCGACCTGGAGACCATTGAATGCGCGCTGCGTATCGCTGAAACCGGCCATTTGACCCTGGCCACCCTGCACACCAATTCCGCAGCCTCGACCATCCATCGCGTGGTCGATGTTTTCCCTCCCCACCAGCAGTCACAAGTCCGGGCCCAGCTTTCAATGGTTCTCGAAGGAATCCTCTGCCAGGCGCTGATCCCTCGCGCCAGCGGCGAAAGCCGGGTGATGGCCCTGGAAATCTTGGTCCCAAGCCCCGCGATTCGAAATCTGATTCGTGAGGACAAGATCCACCAAGTTTATTCCGCAATGCAGACGGGACAGGAGAAATTTGGAATGCAGACCATGAATCAGGCCTTGGCTTCACTTCATCGGAGCAGACAGATTACGCTGGATGAATGCCTGGCCTGTTCTTCCAACCCCGATGAGCTCAGGGAAATGATCCGGCGCGGCGCCTCTCTGCCGCAACCCCACTACCAATTCGGCTAGGGAGCGCACCCATGCCTGTCTATCATTACACTGGCAAAAGATACGGCAGCAACCTGCCGGTCAGGGGAGAAAGGTTCGCCCAAAGCAAACAAAACCTGGCAGCGCTGCTCCGCAGTGAGCAGACCTTGCCGATTGCCATCCGGGAAAAAGGTTTGGGGCTTTCCCTTCCCCGCCTGCGCGGCCAGGCGAGCGATAAGGATCTGGCCGTGTTCACCCGGCAGTTTTCAGTGATGCTGAATGCCGGCCTCCCCCTGGTCCAGTGCCTGGAGATTATCGCCACGCAGCAGGGAAACCGCGCATTCCGGGACGTCTTGCTTCAAGTGCGCAACGACGTTGAAGCAGGCGCTTCCCTGGCCGACGCCATGAGGCGGCATCCCCGAACGTTCGACAATCTTTTTGTCAACATGGTCGCCGCGGGAGAAGCGGCCGGTATCCTGGACGCGATTCTCCAGCGTCTTACCGCTTTTGTGGAAAAAACGATGAAACTGAAGCGCTCTTTGCGCTCCGCGTCCATCTATCCGGTCACCATCCTTCTGGTGGCAGCAGGCGTCGTGTCAATCATTCTGCTGAAAGTGATCCCCGTGTTCGCGACGTTGTTTGAAGGACTGGGAGCCGATCTCCCCCTCCCGACGCTGATCGTGATTCGACTGAGCCACTTTCTGGGCCGCTTCTTCCTGTTTTGGGTCGCGGGGGCGGCTTTGGCGGTTGCAGGTCTGCGTTATTGCTACAGAACGGAAGGCGGGAGGATAGGGATCGACAGGCTGTTGCTGGCGCTTCCCTTCTTTGGCCTGGTTCTGAAGAAAATCGCCGTAGCCCGGTTCTCGCGAACACTGGCGACTTTGATGGTCAGCGGAATTCCCATCCTGGAGGGTCTGGAAATTACAGCGCGCACTGCAGGCAACAAGATCATCGAGCAGGCGCTGGTCAAGACGCGGAAAGCGGTGGAGGAAGGCAAGACCGTGGTGGAGACACTGCGACAGTCCACCCTGTTCCCGCCCATGGTGGTTCAAATGGTCGGAGTGGGGGAACAGACAGGCGAACTGGACCAGATGCTCTTAAAGATCGCCGACTACTACGAGGAGGAAGCGGATGCGGCCATCGCCAACTTCCTCACGTTGCTGGAACCGATGCTGATCGTATTCCTTGGAGCCGTCGTGGGCGGCATCGTCGTTTCCATGTATTTGCCGCTGTTCAGCATGATTGCCAAGCTCTCACACCCGATCGGCTAGTGCCCTGCGTAAAATGAATTTGACCGCCACCGCACCCAATTCATGAAACAGAGTATTGGGTAATGAAAACCCAAACCCACGCCCGATCCGACCCCGACCTGCGCGGAAAGCTATACTGGGTCGTCATCTCCAGAATCGCCGTCCTGGTGCCGCTGCTGGTCCTCGCCGCAACTTTGCTCACCCGTTTTGCCGCCAATTCACTCGCCCCCTTCTGGGTGGCGATCTGCGCGCTCTCGCTGTTCCACCTGGCAAGTCTTCAGTTTCTGCCCAATCCGGCCACGGCACTGTACCTGCAGATAGTCACCGACGAGTTGCTGATCACGCTGCTCATCTACTGCTCTGCAGACCTTAACAGTATCTTCATTCCCCTCTACCTTCTGGTCATTATTTACTCCTGCATTCTGGGCAAGAGGCGCGGCGGCGTATTGGCCACCACACTCTCCCTATTTGCTTATCTCAGCGTCATTTCTTTCGGTGATCCGGGGGGAACACCGTTGCACGCCCCGGCCCCCGCACTCAACGAGGCCACCCTGCGCGTGGTCCTCAATCTGCTGAGTTTTGCGGGCGTCGGGTTACTCGGCATTCACCTTTGCGAACGGCTCCAGGCGGTGCGTGTGAAGCTCGGAAGCACGGAGGATTCGCTGGCCGAGCTTCAAAGCCTGCACCAGAATATGATCCACAGCATCCGCAGCGGTTTGTTCACCACGGACCGGCAGGGCAGAATCACCTCTTTGAACCCCGCCGGAGTGGAGATTACGCGCCATGCGGAAGCGGACATCCTGGGCCGGCCGTGCTCTGTCCTGATAGGGGAATCCGGGCTCAAACGGCTGCTGCGGGCGGACTTCACCAGGCTGAAGCGTGCGCTGCGACACGAGGTCTGGGTTCGCGATGCGCTGGGACGGTGGCGCTACCTGGGCTTCAGTGCGTCATCCCTGCTGTCCCAAAGCCGGGGAACCCTGGGCTTTATCACCTCGTTTCAAGACCTCACTGAAATCAAAAAATTGGAAGAAGAGGTGCGACTGAAGGAAAAAATGGCTGCCATTGGAAACCTGGTGGCAGGGATCGCGCACGAATTGCGCAATCCGCTCGGCGCCATCAGTGGCAGCGTGCAGGTCCTGAAAGGCGAGATGGAGCCGGCCGGCGATCGAGCCCGCCTGCTGAATATCGTCCTGAGGGAGTCTGACCGGCTGAACAAGATTGTGGAGGATCTCCTGTGCTACGCCAGTCCCCGAGACCCAAAGAGGGTTCCGGTGGCGCTGGACCGCCTGCTGGAAGAGACGCTGCAGCTCGCTCGAAACGATCCGACCTTCACGCATCACCGTATTCACTTGGAAAACGCGGCGGAACAGCCTTGCTGCTTCGGAAATCCGGATCAAATCAAGCAGGTCTTTTGGAACCTGATTACCAATGCCGCAAAAGCAATGCCGGCGGGGGGTGACCTGACAATTCGAATGGCGCACACGGACCGTTTTGTAAAGATTGCCTTCCAGGATCATGGGATCGGAATGACACGGCTGCAGCGGCTCAAAATGTTTCAACCGTTCACCGGAGCCTTCGCCACTGGCATGGGACTCGGCATGGTGATCGTTTATCAGATTGTGCAGCGCCACCGGGGCCTGATTGCGGTACGGTCCCGCAAATACCGGGGCACCACGGTCATGCTATCGCTTCCTCGGGCTCGCCCCCCGGTTTCTGAATTCCCAGTGTCTCAACTCGATGCCGCAGCGAGCGATAGGAAAGATTGAGCAGGCGGGCGGCTCGCGCTTGATTCCAGCAGCAGTGTCGCAAGGCGGCCAGAACCAGTTGCGTTTCCGTTTCTCGCAGACATTCCTCCAGGTCGATCCCTTCAGTTGAGAAGATCGGGGTGGCCAGCGAGCCCACGAGCCCCCGGACTTTGGAAAAGTCCGGCAGTCGATCCAGCCGAATCTTGTCGGTCGGCTCCAGGGCAACCGCCCGCTCCATGACGTTCTCCAGTTCACGAACGTTGCCCGGCCAATGATGGGACCTTAAGACTCGGAGGGCTTCCGGCTCGATGCCGGAGATTTGTTTATCAAGGACGGCGGTATACCGCGCCAGAAAATGATCCAGCAGCAGATCCAGGTCCTCCGGCCGCTCCCGCAAGGGGGGGATGTGTATCGGAATCACAGCGATCCGATAGTAAAGGTCCTCTCGAAACTGTCCCTGTCGAAGCTGTTCCTGCAGGTCCCGGTTGGTCGCGCCAATCAGCCGGACACTGACGGGAACTTCATCGACCCCTCCCAACGGACGGATCTTCCGTTCCTGGAGCACGCGCAGCAATTTCACCTGCATGGCAGGGCTCATCTCTCCCACTTCGTCAAGGAACAGTGTTCCTCCGGCGGCGTGCTCAAACAGCCCTTCCTTGTCCCGCACAGCGCCGGTAAAGGCGCCCTTCATGTAGCCAAACAGCTCGCTTTCCAAAAGCGACTCCGGAAAAGCGCCACAGTTGATGGAAACAAATGGCATCTCTTTGCGGCTGCTTGCCTCATGGATAGCGCGCGCCACGAGCTCTTTCCCTGTGCCGCTTTCTCCGGTAATCAGAATGGTGCTGGTCGTGCCCGAAAGAGATCCGATCAGCTTGTAGATCTTGAGCATCTGCGGGCTGACTCCAATCAGGTGGGGAGTGTGGCCGGATTGCCAGTCCAGTCGGAGCGCTTTCTGTCTGGCCTCGCGGCTCTGGATCGCGCGGCTCGCCAGAACTTTCAATTCCTCAACATCAAACGGTTTGGTGATGTAGTCGTAGGCGCCGAGCCGGAGAGCCTCAATGGCGGTCTCAGAACTGGCAAAAGCCGTAATGAAGATGAATTGAGTTTCCGGAGCATCCGATCGAGACTGCTTGAGAACCTCAATCCCGGAGAGCGCCGGCATTTTCAAGTCGCTGATGACGAGATCGTACCGGCCTTCGCGAATTCGCCGCACGGCGTTGCCGGGCACTGCTTCGACATCCACGGAGTGCCCGGCGCGCGCCAGGCCGATTTGCAAGACGGTTCGCATGCTGGCCTCATCGTCCAGCACCAGGATCTTTCCCATATGTCAATTTCCGTCACAAGGGCTGACAAATTTATGACAACTCAAGTCCAGCTCGCTGTGATCTGAATTGCATTCTGAGACCAGAGTGAAAAGCTGTCACACCCATAAGCCTCATGTTCCAAGGCGCTTACCACGACTTCCAGCCGCCGTACCCCTCTTTGGCCCGCGGATTGCACAGAAGCGACTGGCCGTTGAAGGCTCGCAATTATGCCAACAACTCCAGTTGAGTTTGTGTGACGGGAGTCGCAGTGCCGAAGTTGGCCTATAGGAAAAGAAACCGTTCTACATTGGAGGAAAACACGATGAGCAACCCAAAGGGCTTTTCATTGATTGAACTGCTGATTGTTGTGGCGATTATCGGCATTATTGGCGCCATTGCCGTGCCGAACCTGCTGCAGTCCAGGGCGGCGGCCAACGAGGGCAGCGCGATCGCGTCGGTGCGCAATATCATCACGGCCGAAGTGACTTACTTCTCGACCACAGGAGGCGGCAAATACGGAGACCTGGCGAAACTGAAGACCGCCAAGCTGATTGATGACGTGCTGGGGTCGGGCGGCAAAGACGGGTACACGTTTGCCACACCGACCGGCGACGGCGCCACGGATGACTTCACGGTCACCGCAGTTCCCACCACTGTCGGCAAAACCGGGTTTCGCGGATTCTTCGGCGACGCCACCGGAGTGATTCGCTATTCCGCGGATGGATCAGCACCGAGCGCCGCCAGCTCCGCGCTTGGGAAATAAAAGAGGAGGTTGACCGCCAGGCGCTGCGGCGCCTGGCGGCGACTCTGCGCCGCCAACACTGAATTTCTTCGCGGCTATCTCCCTCCGCCAGTGACCTGCCGGATGCGGCGGTTGAATGTGTCCGCGATGTATAGATTGCCCGCCGGGTCAACGGCCACTGCAAGCGGATAAGCCAGTTGGGCTGACGTGGCCGCTTCGCCGTCCCCGCCAAAACTTGCCGTCCCGTCGCCGGCCACGGTGCTGATCGTGCCTGCGGAAGTCACTTTCCGGACGCGATTGTTGAACGTGTCGGCGACATACAGATTGCCCGAAGCGTCGACTGCAACGCCGCGGGGAAACGCCAGTTGCGCTGCGGACGCCGTGCCGCCATCGCCGCCAAAGCCGGCGGCGCCGTCTCCCGCGACCGTAGAAATTACGCCGCGATCATTGACCCTGCGAATGCGGTTGTTCAACGTATCAGCGATGTACACGTTGCCGCCCGCGTCAATCGCCAGGCTCGTCGGGCTGAGCAGGCGGCTGGACGTTGCCGCGCCGCCGTCCCCTTCAAAACCCGCAGTCCCAACACCCGCCACAGTCGAAATCGTGGCGCCTGTCACCCTGCGCACACGATAGTTAAAGGTGTCTGCAATATACAGCACTCCCGCCGCGGTTACCGCAATGCCTTGAGGCGTGTTCATTTGGGCGGACGTTGCCGCGCCGCCGTCACCGCCGAAACCGGCAACTCCAACACCCGCAACCGTGCTGATCACGCCGTCGGTCGCGATCTTTCGGATCCGGTGGTTGAGGGTATCCGCAACGTAGAGAGTTCCCGCTCCGTCGATTGCCACGGCCTGCGGACTGTTCACCTCGGCGGCAGTCGCGGGAATGCTGTCTCCGTTAAAACCCGCCTTTCCCGTGCCCGCGACGGTCGTGATTACTCCGCCTCGAGACACCTTCCGAATGCGATGCTTCAATGAGTCAGCGATATAAAGGTTGCCGCCCGAGTCTACGGCGATGCCCTGAGGAATGCCGAATTGCGCCAGAACGGCAGGTCCGCCGTCGCCGTCAATCCCTCCAGCGCCGTTGCCGGCCGCCGTTCGGATCACCAAGTCCGCCGATATCACGCGAACACTGTTGTTGAACGTGTCCGCTATATAGATGCTGCCCGAGGCATCCACGGCTACACCGTACGGATCGTTGAGCCGGGCCGCCGTGGCGGGCCCTCCGTCGCCGCTAAACCCCGGCAGGCCGGTCCCGGCCAGCGTTGTTATCGACCCGTCTGACGCCATCTTGCGGATGCGGTTATTGTTCGAATCGGCAATGTACACGTTGCCGGAATCATCAACCGCCACGTCAATCGGAGTATCCAGTTGGGCGGCGGTCGCTTGTCCGCCGTCTCCGCCGAACCCCCCGGTTCCGTTGCCCGCGATCGTGCTGATCACGCCGTCGGTTGTGATCCTGCGAATGCGATGGTTGCCGGTATCGGCGATGTAGAGGTTTCCGGCGCTGTCCAGCACCAGCCCCTGCGGGCTGTTCAGTTGCGCAAGAACCGCCAGATTTCCATCCCCACTGAAGCTCGGTGATCCATCGCCTGCGATCGTGTCGATCACCCCGCCGGGGGTCACCCTGCGGATGCGGTTATTGAACGTATCTGCGATGTAAAGATCTCCCAAAGAATCCACCGCTACCCCTCGCGGAATTGCCAACAGAGCGCCGGTTGCGGGACCCCCGTCCCCGCTGTAGCCGGTAGCACCCACCCCGGCTACCGTGGTCAGCACTCCGCCGCTGTCGACTTTGCAGATGCGATTGTTGAACGAGTCTGCAATGTAGACGTTGCCCGCCGGATCAACCGCAATGCCTTTGGGAATGGCCAGTTGCGCCGCCGTGGCGGGCCCGCCGCTGCCGCCGGCGCCAAACGAACTACCAGCGAACAATCGCAGGGCCCCGTCTGCTGCAACATGGTAGACACGGCTCTGGCTCAAGCTGACCACGTAGAAGCCTCCCTCCCCGTCGGGCGCAATCGCGGTGGGAACTTCTATTAGCTGGCTGGAGGCCGGTTGGCCGCCCGTCATCGGTTCCGAGCCAGCGTAGGTCGCAATCGTCCCCGACTGAGCAGCCATGCTTGCGCTGAGCAGGACGAGGAGGCACAAATTCAAGAGGAGAAGAACCACGGCCTTCAAGTTGATATTTCCAATTTGCATCCGCTCAGTTTCACGATGTTTGAATCGGGACACTGCAACCTATGGCGTGCTCTGAGGGGGCACTACCGATGAGGTTTGCAGATCAGTTGCAACAATCATCTCCAAAGCGGAGATGGCAACATTGGACCGCACCCGGATCCTTCCTCCCTCCTGAGAGGGAATTCCAAAAAGAGCCGAGACCGAGTCGCTCAGCCGGGCATTCGGTCCCAGCGTCACTCTTCTGGCGGCCACCGGTGAACCTTCCGCCGAAAAAAGATCCAGGGTAACTTCGGCGCCCTGGTTGTTCGGGTTGACCAGCGACACTTGGGTAGAAAAGTCGACTCCCTGCGACAGATGGGCAAAGTAGAAGTCCGTACCGGAACTCTCCGTAAGCGGGTAAGCGGAAAAGGCCTTCCCGTCGAAACCGAACATCTCAATGGAGGCCACCATCCGGGAGTTGGTGCCGTATACTCCCAGCCATCCCGAGATTGGGGCGCTGCCGTCCAGTCCAAATAAATCCGCCAGATCCAGGGTAGCCCCCGCGGAACCGGACAAGGATACAACCTGCGGATCCGCCAGCAACGCGCCCTTGTCGTCCACCAGTACCAATGCCGTGTCTGAACCCCCATCACTGCCGTTGACCAGACTCAATACGGTGCGATAGCCGCCGAGAAGAGTCACCTGAGGGGCTGCCAACTGAATCCCGTCCGCAACGGCGGCATTGGAAGGAGCGGTCGCGGGAAGAACACTGAGTTCATCAGCCGTTTCATAAAGCCCGAGCGCATTGACCGGCTCGGTGGAAATAATCACCAGGTGCGCCCCCTGCAGCCCGATCGCCTGCGGCAAGTAGTCCGCAACGTTCGGGTCATCGCTCTTTAGCTTGCGCGATAAAACACCGCCGGGAGCGATGCTGTCGGAAACAGTCGCGAGAGAAGCGCCGTTCATGTCGATCAGGCTGATCTGCACGCCGGCAGTGTTCAGATTTGTACCGGGGCTGGCCACGACCAGCTCAGTGGAAAAGGCATCGTCCTGCCGCACAACGGGAAGGACCAATGAGAAGGATCCGCTTCGGGTCAAGTTTGCACCGTCCGTTTTCCTGCGCAGAAAGTCGCTGATGCTGATTTGGAAGTAACCGATCAGAGTAGGCTGGGTACTCTCTACCAGGATCGATCCGTCAAGGGGAGATTGAACTGGATCGTTTCGAAAAAAAACCGATGCGAGCCCCGCCGCAGAACGGCCCGGCGAAAGGTCCAGACTCCGGGGATTGCTCACTTCGGTCCTCTCGGATTCGATGAAGGGACTTCCGCTGGCCGCACGAGCCTCAAGCATGACATTTGTAGGCGCGGTTCCCACATTGGCCAGGGTAAGATTTGTAAAGTGATTCTTGTCGGAATAAAACCGTGGGACACCGAAGGCGAACGTCTTGCGTAAGAAATCAATGGAGCTGGACCCGAAGTTCAATACCGCGACTTGCTGTTCATCCGGTGTCAGAGCTACCAGGAAGGGACTGTTCCCGAAACCGGCGGAGCTGGTACTCGTCTGGGTGGCTGCCGCAATGCTGTTCGTGTTGAGGTCGATACGAAAAGCCAGGTCGGATCCCGGGCTGGCAATGTACGCAGTGCTGGAGTCAGCGGTGGAGATCACGTTCGTGGCCTGGGTAAAGCCGCCGATTCCAAACAAGTCAATAGGAGCAATGAGCTGAGCCTGCAGCTCTAAAGTGTCCGTGGAGAGGAAGGAAAGTTCTGAACTGCCCACTACCAGAAAACGCGTTCCGTCCGGGGTGACCGCGGTAGAAAATACATTGGCCCCCAGCGCAATGCGTTTCAGAATCTCGCCTGTGCCGGTGCTGAAAACGTAGGCCACGTTGTCATCCACGCCGTTGCTGCTCCCCTGGTCTCCAATAATCCCTTTCGCGTCGTCCGGAGTAAGGGTCACATTGTGGGTCGCTACGAAATCATGGGCTTCCTTGGGAGTAATGGTGAGGCGCACCCCGAACGTGGCGACATCCACGACCGAAATCGAGTCCTGAGCCGCAACGGTGGTGGACGTCAGATCGCCGACGTTGACAACGGTAAAGAAAGAGCCATTGCGTGCGATGGCCAGATTGACAGGCCGGCTGCCGGCCGCGAGCTTCAGCCGGGGCTGAATCTCCGTTCCCTCCGGAACGCGAAAACGCACGACTTCGCCGGTGCCTGTGGATGCCACAAATCCGGTCTGGCTGTCAGGAGTAAAAACGACGTTGCTGCCCAGGCTGAAATTGACCTTGTCCAGGGCCGCTGTCCTGGCCACCAGGGTCTTGGCATTGATCAGGGAAATACTCCCGACCAGTTTAGGCACGACAGCGGCATTGTCAGCCAAGTGGGTATTGACCACCACGATCGTCTGTTTGTCGGGAGTCATTGCCATCTGAGCGGGATTTTTTCCGACAAACAGGACTGCAATGGCTGCCATGGTATCGGCATCAAAAACCACCACCGCATCCGACCCGGGGAAGTTGACAAAGCACCTCTTGCCATCGGCGGAGAACAGCACGGAGGGCGAAAAAAAGTTGTCGGCTGCCACGGCATTGACGTCAAATCTGAGATTCAATGCCACCGTCAATGGATCGGATGAAGGATCAAAACGCGAAAAAACCCGATCCCCGTAGAGCACCCCAACAACCTGTGCCACGATCGCCACGCTAACCCAAAATCGCTTCATTCGAGTTTACCTTGAAGACAAATTATCTTGTTTATGTCTCTTCGGTCAAAAATGCAACAGCGTTTTCATGGTAGGAATGTTTGCCTTCAATGCGCAAGTGCAAACTTGGAGCAGGAGTTTTGTTTAAGAACATAAAATTGCGCCCGCGAATGATTTGCCTCCGATCTGTATCATCTCCGCTGAGAACAGGCAACAAGGCCCTTGGCGGACCGGCGGCTCTCCTGCGCGGATCACAGCTTGCGGTTGGAGGTTCCGATTCGTTCAGCCCAGGGGAGAGGCGGTTTTGGATCGAAGGTAGACCCGCGTCGAAAGCGTGATCGAGTTGGCTTTTTTCGTCTGCGGATCGGCCAGGGCAGAGACGGCTTCCAGGGTGATGGCAACCTGAGTCACCTGCGACATATCCGTGGTGGCGACCCCGGCACTGTCATAGAAGTCGAATCGTAATTGGCCGATATTTTCGGCTAGAGTGTCCTCTCCGTAGCCTGCATCCAACAGAACCTGCTTCGTCTGACTGTCGTACCGGACAGTGATTTGCTCGAATGCTGCAGTAAGTTGTTTATCTGGATCTCCAAAGCTGTCCAGCGGACTCTGTGCCGCCTGAGAGCCGGTCAGGTCGCTGCGAATCGTCAAGGTATTCTCCGAATAACTGAGCGGGGAGAAGGTTGCATTCAGGGGATTATTCCCTGCCTGGCGCACGTAGCGCGCAATCAGATCCAGCGAGATCCGGGCGCTTTGAGTGGCGGCCGCATAGTCCTGCATTCCATGATAGAGCTGTTGATTTTCGCGGACGAGAACCAGGATCGAACCGGAGAGGATGGTCAGGATCGTCAGAGAAATCATCAGTTCGATGAGGCTAAAGCCATATTGGCGGCGGGCGGCACTCATGGCGCCATATACCCGGTGAGCTGCACCGGGCGATTCTCCTTTACGTTGGCGCTTGCGGGCTGGACGG
Organism: Acidobacteriota bacterium; assembly: GCA_016199665.1. Taxonomy (GTDB): domain Bacteria; phylum Acidobacteriota; class UBA6911; order JACQSX01; family JACQSX01; genus JACQSX01. Next base: position 27,286 of record JACQGG010000040.1, read on the forward strand.
TTACCACAATGCTCATTTGTTGTCCTCCGGTCGGGGTCACCGTCCAGGACACAATATACTGATGAGCACCGTCATGGGTGTCGGAATCTCCCGCGATGCCTACGGTAACCGGGCCATGGCTGCCCGCGGTAAGATCGGACGAAGTGACGCCCGTGTTGAGGTCGCTGTTGTATTCACTTCTCAGATTCTCCAGTCTGTCCACTGCGACGGAAATTGCCATCGTGTTTGCCCGCCCGTAAGAGTTCTGCTGGACTGCGATCACGAACAAAAGCGCCGTCCCCAGAAGGCCGGTTGTCAGTACCAAGAGGGCGATCATTGATTCCAGTAAAGTGAATCCGCGACTGGCCGCAACCTGTCCCCTCATTTGGCTTGTCTCACTGAAGGGTCACACTTCCAGAGGCAGTCACGGTGATCAAGCGACTGAAGGCGCTGTTGCCCACACGGATCGTTCCACCTTGCGCGTTTCCCCCGGGATAGAAGGTCAGAGTCTGGGTTGGAAGTGATTGAAATGCAACGCCGCTGGGTAGCGTTCTGCTTGCGCGAGGCGGATTGGGACTGTCGGCTGGATCGACGACCTGATAGGAACCATCATCCTGCAGCGTCACCTGCAATGAAGCGTTACGCGTTACCGCCAGCAGCCTTGCCGTCTGTAATTCGCTGACCAGCTGATCGACAGCTATGGTGACCCGGTAATTATTTTGTGCGGCGTCGAAGGTGGGAAGAGTGAAAGAAACGAGGACGGCGGCGACGGCCGCCGCGGCCATGACTTCCAGTATGGAGACGCCTCGATTAGATCGCATCAGGGGAACGAGCATAGCCAAACCCAGTTTGAAATGTCAGTGAGGGTTCTCACAGATGGCGGACACGCAACCGCCAGAAAAACCCGGGGAATGGGCGGTTCAGGGGGGTGACTCTCATCACACGCACGGGGGGGTGGAAGCAGGTATCATCGAATCGCTTCAGGAGCGTGTCGACATGACCACCGATCTTTCCTTCCGTGACTCTGAGAAAGGTGTGGCGCTGGTCTTCGTGTTGCTTCTTTTAATGCTGATGATGGCCCTGGGCCTGGCGTTTGTAGTGCAGTCCGGTATAGAGTACCAGGCCAGCGAAAACTTCGTAACCCACCAGCAGGCGCTTGCGATTGCAGAAGCGGGGTTAAATCTGGTGAAGCCGGCGATTCAGCAGACCGATTTTAGCGCGATCCTGTCGCTGGACGCGTTTGTGCCCGCTTACAGTACAGGGGATCTGCCCCTGGCAGGGAGCGACAATTTACGGAATGCGATTTCGACGCGCGCCGCCCGAAATGTCGACTTCAACTCGCCGCCGGCGCCGGTCACGACCTACGCGGCCACCGGCCTTTTGACTCCTCCCACGGGCCAGCCGTATGGGATGGGGCGCTATTTTGCCAAGGTTTCCAACAATTCCACCGGCGGCAGCGGTTCGATTTTTGGCCAAGATCCTGACCCCGGCAATGATACGGACTTTCGCATCCTGGTTCGAGTCACCGGCATTTATCCGACCTTTGCCAATGACAAGGTGAGCGGAAGCAGCACGGTCAGAAATTCCGTTGCTATCATTGAGTCCATGTTCAAGCGCAACATGGCGCTGAACCTGCAAAGTGCGCTGAGCATCAATGGTCCGTCGGTGAGCGCGAAGTTCAATGGGGTTAAGTTTGACGTGGACGGCTACAACCACAACGGAATGACGCGCGAGCAGATCATGGCGCCGCACACAGAAAATGCCAGCGGCGCCATGCCCGGTCTGGGCGTCATCTACGACAATCCTTCCGGGGGAGATGGAACTGAAATCGCTTCGTCGTTGTACGATCAGCTCGACTTGAAGCAGAGCAATAACGTTATCGGCGCTTCCGGAATTCACGTGGATGACACGCCGTCGGTTGCCGACGTCACCAATGCGCTCCGGACCGCCGACAATCCCGACTACGGTTTAGTCCTGAATCCCAACTTCACCGGACAATTCGTCAACGCGATAAGACCGTACGCCCACAACTACTACGCGACCTCGCAACATTGGAGTGGGGAGAATACCGTAATTGGGACGGATGCAAGCCCGGCGATTACCTATGTTGACGGGGATCTCAAGGTTGATGGGAACGGCGCTGGCACCGGCATCCTGGTGGTGACTGGGACACTAGAGGTCGGCGGGTCGTTTCAGTTCGACGGCGTCGTTCTGGTGGTGGGCACAGGAGCCATTAATTTCCACGGCGCCAATGAGGGTTTCATTGGAGGAATGTACATCCAAAACCTCACTCAGAACGCCGATGGAAATTATGTCTCCGGACAAACGACTCTTACCCTGAGCGGAAACTCAGACATTTACTTCAGTGGCGACATGATACAAATGGGCCTGCGCTTGTTGCCTTTGGCAATGACAGAATGGCGCGAAATCACTCCTGAAATCTCCAAATAGCGCCAGCCTTGCTTGCTGCCGCGCGCAGCGCGGCATTGTCTTGCCGCTTCTCATGGCTCCATGACCTTCTTCAACTCGGCGGCCGCGGTTGGATTAAGCTGAGTCAGGACTTGATAGTGCTCCAGAGCCCGGCTGGGGTTGTGCAGATACAGATATGCCTTGCCGAGATTGAAGTGAGCCTCTGACGAGTTCGGATTGAGGCGGACCGCTTCAGCAAAATGCTGCAGGGCTTCGTTCATCTTTCCCAGCCCGGCCAGTTCGATTCCCAAGTTGATGTGCGCGTCCACGTAGCCGGGCCGCAGCTGCAGCGCCTGCGCATAGTGGGTGAAGGCTTCCTCAAGCCGGCCCGCCTGCGCCAGGGCTACTCCCAGGTTCATGTGCGCCTCTGCGTAGTCGGGTTTACTCCGAAGGGCCGCCAGATAGTGGGCGATCGCCTCCTCTGACCGGCCCTGTCCTGCCAGAACCAGCCCCAGGTTGTAGTGGGCCTTGGCGTCGTTGGGATCAAAGCGCAGTGCCAGCGCAAACTGCGCAATGGCCTCGTTGACATTGCCGCGGGAGGCCAGTTCGATTCCAACGTTTACGTGGGCCTCCGTTTGGCCGGGCCGGATCTGCAAGGCCGCTGCGTAATGCTCCATTGCCTCGTCGACTCTTCCTTTGGCAGCCAGCGCCGCGCCAATGTTGTTGTGCGCATGCACATACCGAGGCCGAATCTTCAGGGCTTCCGAATATTGCGCGATCGCCTCATCCAGCCTGCCCTCCTGAGCCAGTAGATAGCCGAGATTGTTGTACGCCAGATAGTTGTCGGGAACCGCGCGGATCGCATGGTCAAACAGAGTGGCCGTGTCACGCCAGTAGCCAACCTGAAACCAGGTGCACACCGCCAGGGCTGAAATCAGGACCCCGGCTGAAGCCCGCAGCATGGCACGCCCGTACACCCGTTTTTCAACGAGTTGCGTGGCGCCCCAGGCAAGAATGATAAACAAACCGATCAGGGGTACGTAGCTGTAACGGTCGGCCATCGCCTGGCCGCCGACCTGCACAAACCCGATGACGGGAACCAGGGTTCCCAGGTACCAGAACCATCCGACCGCCAGATAGGGAACCCGGGCTGCGGCACGAAGGATGAAGGCGGTTGCACACAGCAGCAAGAGCAACGCCACGCCGACCTGCCACAAAGGAATGCTGTGGCCCGGATGTGGATAGAAGGCCGCAAGCTTGGCGGGCCAGGTCATCTTCTGGGCATATTTCGCATAACTGACGATGACATTGGCCAAGCGCGCCCCAAGCGAAAGATCCTCCAGGGTCTGCACTGCGCCCCAGGAACGCTGAGCCGCGATAGTGATAAACGAAGAAATCGCGCTTAGGACAAACAACGGAATCTTTTCGCGGATCAGTTTCCAGGCCGTCCAAGATTGCCTGCCGAAGGGCGCGGCATGCAGAGAGTAGCGTCCCAGCGGCCAATAGTCGAGCAAAAGCAGCACGAAAGGCAGTGTGACGAGCATCGGCTTGGACATCAATCCCGCGACAAAAGCGACGGCAACTCTCAGGTAGCGGCCCGGGCTCGGGCGCCGCGCGTAAGCCGTATAGGCGAGCAGCGTCAGCATCCAGAAAAAAGTGCTGAGCACATCCTTGCGCTCGGCCACCCAGGCGACCGATTCCACATGCAGGGGATGAATGGCAAAGAGCAGAGCGACGATGGCGCTGCGCCCCAGGGCGCCGGTCGTCTGCGTCAGTACCAGAAAGAGAAGAACGGTGTTGGCGAGGTGGAACAACAGACTGGTCAGATGATGTCCGCCGGGATTCAGCCCGAATAGCTGGCAGTCGAGCATGTGTGAGAGCCAGGTCAGAGGGTGCCAGTTGGCGCCGTGAGTTGTGGTAAGGGCCCAACGCAGCCCGGCTCCACTGAGGCCTTCCTGGACTTGGCGGTTTCCCGTCACGTTCATGTTGTCGTCATACAGCACAAAGTCATGGCTGATCACCTGGGCAAAACCGAGCAAGGGGATGAGCAGGAGAATCGGGATTGTCAACAACCGGCTGCGCTCGCGGGAAATGAGACTCTTAATCACGTCTTCTATCAGGGCCCGCCGGGGCGAGAAAGGAGGGCCGGACAAGGTCATTGTAAGGGATGAACCAAATTTTCCGGGCACATTTTGAGACTGCCGCCGATCACAGGCTGATCCGGGTGCCCCAATCCTGTTACAATGAAACGGTCAGGCCCTCGCCCGGCTCCAGTCGACGAGGGGTGAACAGGGGTCAGGTTATGAGCACCAAGGCTGCCGAAATGGCGGGCATCGCCGGAGTGGACGCCGGCGCCATACCGTATCCCAAGCAGCATCCCATGTTGATCTACCTGAGCGGCCTCGCCAGCACCGGCAAGACTAGAATTGCGCATGGACTGGAGTACGCGCTGCGGCGTGAGGGAATTCAGGTGCAGTACCAGTGGCTTTCCGGAGGCAATTCGACATTTGCGGAAATTGTGGTTCGACTCTGCCGATTCCAGCCCGAAGACGCATTGCGTCTGCGGCAGCCTCCGGGCCTTGGAAAAGACCTTCACTCCTGGTCCAGGAAGGTTTTCTGGTACCTGCTCGTGGCGCTTGACCTGCTCCAGTTTTGCGTATTCAGAGTTCGGCTGCCTCTGCTGCTGGGCAAGGTAGTCATTTGCGACGGCACCCCATTTGACACATTCAATGACATCGCCCATCGCTGCGAGCGGGATCCCGGGTCTTCCCAGATGAACGCCTTCGAAAGGCTGTTCCATTTTCTGTATCCCGAGCCGGATCTGCATTATCTGCTTTTGGGAAGCTCGGAAGAAATGGACCGGCCGGACGAAACGCCGCACCTTTCAAGTGAAGCGGACCTTCCCGTTCAGTGCCGGTTATACCTGACTCGTTATCGGAAGCACGCCCGGTTTCTGGTCAAGAGGCCGGATGGGGATTTCGACCGCCTGAAACGGGAAATTGTCCGCGAGAGCGTCAAGAAGTACTGGGAAATGGCGCAGTCCAGCAAGGGCGCGGGTCGCGAATAGGGGCTTTGTTTTTCAAGGCAGCAACGGGGCGCTCCCGAGTGTCGCGCGCATTTGCCGAGCGCGATACTAGCGGCGGGGCGAACCCGTGACGCACTATATACTCGGATGAAAAGGTTGCCGGTATTGGTTCCACTGTTGTTTTGCTGCGTGTGCCGGGCTGCGGCGGCCGATGTGTCCATTCGCAACTTGTTGCTGGGTGGTGGCTTTCCCGCCGAGATCAAAAGCAAGAAAGGGGTGGCGCGATGGGATCAAATCGATCAAGTCCTAAACCAGAAGGTTTTGCCAAACATGCGCCGGCTGCCCGCGGCGATGCGTGCGGAGATGGAGAAAGGATCGACAAGGGATTCCGCCTCGGAAAGAGAACAACTCAGGGTGATGCTGGCATCCAGCCGCGTTCTCTTTTCTGACCTCTTCCGGATTGGAGAAAGTGATTTGTTCCCGCTGACCAACAGTGTGCTAAAACTCGCTCCAGAGGAATCACTCCTGGGTATTAGCGTGTTCGAAAAGTCCGGACAAAGCCTGGGGACCTTTGCCGGAAAGAGCCGTTACGAGCGTGGGGGCGATCTTTACGGAGCCCGCGCCTATACGCTGGTCACTTTTGAGTATGAGACGCCGCAAGGCGAATATCGCTCCGCAGGTACGGACAATCTTCTGGATAAGTTTGTGGTGCGCTGGAGGGACATCAAGACGCGTCCGGCCCTCGATCTCGTCCCCCTGGTTGCACCCTAGCCTCGAATCCACAAAGACGATCCCATTTGTGGTCCGCGACGGGACCGTGTTCACAAATCGAGAAACGCTGGACTTGCCGCCTCGTCACGAATGCAATATTATGACGCCCCAGTAGCGTTGCGGGAAGCAGCCGCGCAACGGCCCTCCCAAATGACATGAGGAGAAAACGATTCATGGCCGGGCAGGATTCACAGACTCACCCACTGGAAGCTTTCGTTCGGGGATACTTCCAGGATCTAACACAGGATTTGCAGCAGGTCAGGGACCGGCTGGATCAATTGCGGGACAGATTGGCAAGCCGGTTGGACGGCATGATGCGGGAGCCGTACCTGCAGGAGCTGTCGCATCGTCTTGACGAGCTGGTTGACGAGCTGGCGCGCCGTGAAGCCGCCGGTACCAGATTGGCGGCAGCTTTTGGGACCCTCACGGCGGCATCCGAGGAAAACGATGTACTGGATGCTTTGACCCGCCACGGGCAGGCGATGGCGTCGCGCATACTGCTGCTGGTGAAACGAGCAGACCGATGGGTACGGTTCCGGGATGGCAGGCTTGAAGAGCAGACCTGCTGGAAAGAAAATGAGCCGACGGTTTTTCAACGGGCCGCGGCGGAGCGAACCGTGATTGCCGATGAAAGTTCACGTTTTCCGGCCCATCGCAGACTTCACGAAGAACTGGGGGGCGAGGCCGCGTATTGCGTCGCTATCCCGTTGGTTTTCGGCGACTGCGTTCCGGCTGTCCTGTACGCGGATGCTCCCGATCATGAACACCTGGATGTCACCGGCCTTGAAATTCTCTGCCAGGGAGCCCGGCTGGCTATTCGAGCGCTGCGGGCGCCCGAGCGGCATGCGACGGTTGAACGATCGCCCGCTGAGGCGGCTGCTTCCAGGCATCCTCTTCCTGGCCACCCCGGCGAGGAGACCGGAGTCTCGCCACTCCAATCCGAGCTACCCGCGGCCCCCCCGACAGAGGCCCCTGTGGACGCCGTCCCCCCGGCGTCGCAGACCGGGGATGAAGGGCGCCAGCATGCGGATGCTCTGCGCTTTGCCCGCCTGCTGGTTTCGGAATTGAAGCTCTACAACGAACAGGCAGTGGCGGAAGGTCGGCGCCGGCACGACCTCTATTTGCGTTTAAAGCAGGACATTGATCGGAGCCGGCTCATGTACGGGCGGAGAGTATCGCCGGCCCTCACTCGCCACCGGGACTATTTCCATGAAGAGGTGGTCAAGTTGCTGGCCGAAGGGGATGCCGGCGTGCTGGGGACGGAGTATCCCGGGTCTCAGGCTCTCCACATGCAATGAAGTCATTCGTTTCCAAGAAGGCCGCCCACTTTACCGAATCGATCATTCGCGAGATGACAAGACTGGCCGCCAGGCACGGCGCCGTCAATCTTGCACAGGGCTTTCCGGATTTCCCGGCTCCAGAGCAGATCAAGGAAGCGGCCTGCCAGGCGATACTCGCCGACATAAACCAGTATGCCATCACCTGGGGCGCCAAAGGGCTGCGGGACGCGATTGCAGGAAAATACCAGGAATTCTGGAACCTGACCCTCGACCCCGAGAAAGAGATCACCGTGTGTTGCGGCTCGACGGAAGCCATGATCGCGTCCTGTCTGGCACTGATCGATCCCGGGGATGAGGTGGTGGTTTTCGAGCCTTTCTATGAAAACTACGGTCCCGACGTAATTCTGTCCGGCGCAGTTCCAAGGTTTGTCCCTTTGCATTATCCGGACTGGTCGTTTGATCCCGACCGGCTGGCTGCTGCTTTCGGTCCCAGGACTCGTGCCGTTATCGTCAACACTCCGAACAATCCCACTGGAAAAGTGTTCAGCAGGGAGGAATTGGAGTTTATCGCGCAACTGTGCCAGAAGTGGGATGCCCTTGCCATTACTGACGAGATCTACGAGCACATCATCTTCGATGGCCGGCAGCACGTTTTGATGTGCCAGCTACCCGGCATGCGTGAACGTACTGTCACCATTAACGGCATTTCCAAGACATACAGCTTGACCGGCTGGCGGATTGGCTTCGCCATTGCTCCCGAAGCGCTTTCCAGCGCCATCCGGAAGGTTCATGACTTCCTCACGGTTGGAGCGGCGGCCCCTTTGCAGGAGGCGGCCGCGATTGGATTGCATCTCTCCAAGGAGTACTATCGGCAACTGGCGCTCGACTATCAGCGGCGCCGGGACTTTCTCTACCAGTCGCTGCAGAGTGTTGGAATAGAAAGCGCGCTCCCCGGTGGCGCTTACTACATCATGTGTGACATCCGTCCCTTCGGGTATCCGGACGATGTCCAGTTTGTGAGGAACCTGACCGAAGTGATTGGTGTGGCGGCAGTGCCAGGGAGCAGCTTCTTCTCTGATCCCGCCGAAGGTCGTTCCTTCGTCCGATTCTGTTTCTGTAAGCGGGATGAAACACTGAAGCTGGCCTGCGAACGTCTCCGTCGCCTTCAGGTTTCAGAAATGCCGACCCCTCTCGTGGCGGTCTCCGCCCCACCCCAGCGGCAGGCGACGCCGGCGCCTGGAACGGCTAAAGCCGAGTAAAGGTTTCGGCGGTGCTCCGTCGAGGGCGACCGCTTCAGACAATCGACAAAGATCTGGTTAGACAGGGATGGGGAAGCGGGGGCGGCGCGTTACTGCGCCCGGCTCCCCCGAATGCTATTCTGATAATACTTCCTGGCCATCTCGGTCGCCTCTGCCGCCTCGCGAATCTGGCCATTGTCGCGATAAAGCTGCGACTTAAGCAAATAGAGGGAAGCCCGGGACTTATCCTCCTGAAGGTATCTGAGTCCCAGATCCACTACTGCCGACGCCATGGAAAACTGCCGCTTCTCGCGCAGCTTCTGCACGATACTTTGAACTTCCTGCACCTGGTAGATTTCGTATTCTTGTGGAAGAGCCAGATCAAAGATTGTCTTCAGCTCCGGAATAATTTCGGAAAAATTCTGCTCCTCGATCGACAAGGCGATGGCCTCGTGCTGAATGGCGGCAGCCTGAAGTTTCCCAAGCACCTGCTCTGACGTTCCCGCCGGGCTGCGCGCTTCGCGTTGTGACTGGGCCACAGACGCCGTCGACAGCGGCAGGAGAACTACTAAAGCCAAATAAACCCTGGATATCGAACGCATGATGTTCTCCATTATGCCATAATCATGGCTCCCGCTGGAACCTGAATGGATTCACATTGCGGGGCATCATAGCTTCCAAGAATGGATTGATCCCGCTGGCCCCGCGGGCCTGGGCAATCAGAAACGGGTTACCACCGTCTGTAGACTGCAAGCCCGCATACTCCGCTAGAGCCAAGTCCGGGTTAAGGGGAATCTCACTCTGAAATGACACGATAAGAACCGAAAGCAACACCAGTGCTGCCGCAGCCAACCACGTGGAAGCAGGCAAAGCGAATCCCCACCGTCTTGCGCCAGGAGGCTTTTCCCGCGCCAAACGGCTCTCAATGCGGGTCCACAAAAACGGGTTCGGCTCTAGCACCGGGGCCGTCCCAAACAACAGATCGACCTCCTCGGATTCTGCCAGCAGGGCCGAACACGGCGCGCACTGCGCCAGATGCGCCGTGAGTTCCGGCGAAAGCCTGGAATGATCGGCCAGATTAAGAATTTCTTCCTCTGCGTCTTGGCATTTCATCGGTTTCCCTGTCCAAGTACTTCCGGATGATATCCTTCGCAATCAACCGTGCCCGATAGATGTCCGTTTTCACCGAGAGCAGCGAACGACCCACGATCTGAGTCACTTCTTCGTAGCTGAACTTTTGAATCACCGCCAGCACAAAAACATCTCGCAGCTTCAGCGGCATCGCGTCCAAGGCGAGCCGGATATGCCGCTCTAACTCCCGATTGAGGAGGCTCTCCTCTGGATTGACATCTCTACTCTGATCCGGCAGGAAGTTGCGGTAGCCAATCTCTTCGTCATCCAGTGAAACCTCGGTCTTGCGCCGCAGGCGCCGGATCCGCTGGTAAACCTCGTTCCTTGCAATCCTGTAAAGCCAAAACTTGAACTGCCCCGGTTCCCTGAGCTTTGCGACTTCGCTAAACGCCTTGAAAAACGTCTCTTGTGTCAGGTCCTCAGCGTCCTCAACCGTTCCAATCAGCCGAAAAATGAAATTATGGACCGGCTTTGCATAAAGACCATAAAGGGTGTGGCAGCTTTCACTATCCCCCTTTTGGGCCTGTCCCACAAGTCTTACCAGGTCCGCTCTCTCCGGCTCCTTCTCGAACATGGACTCCTTGTAGAATACGCGAAAGTCCCCACCGACGGCAATTACCGGAAAGCAATGAAAAAAGATGCCCGAAGTGGCCAAAAGTTGCAGTGGTTGCTGCGGCTTGAAGGCCTCAGCCGGCGGCCACGTAGGGTCCATCCCTGGTGGAAAAGGCACCTCGACACGGAAAAGCGCTTTACTGGCACAGCTTAAGTAGGCTATAAACATCCGGGGAGAAGCGTACCCGGAAGGTTGTGTTTTGTCGGCTATGCGTCGCTTAAGAACCTCGCGGTTTGGAGTCTGGTTTGTTCTGGCCTCGCTTGTTGGGGTTGCGGCGGCGGTCCGTCTGAATTGGAAAGACGCGAAACCTGCAGGGCACCCGAGGCTGGGACGGACAGCGAACTTTTTTTCCGCGCCCGTTTACGGCTTTGAACGGCGGATCTCGACAACGATTTCGCGCTCATCAAGGATTTACCTGGAGGGCAGCCTTGGAAGCAGTGTGGGAGGAGCCCGGTCTGTTTCGCCTGCAGCGGCATCTTCGGCCCGCCGGAACAGGGTCCGGGCGCCGCTTGACTCCTCTCAAGCGGGGATAGTGCTTCAGATTCCCAGAATTGATTTCCGCACACTGTCGCCGGATAGGATCCAGACGGACTCCCTTGGCTCTCATTTCGCGCGGGGCCTCGCCGTGAGCCAGCACGCAGAGATACCAAGCTGGCTTTCGCGTTTGCCGTGGTCCGATCTCAATCCGGCTGTCTTTGTCAGGGAGGAAAAGCAGCCTTCAGGGGAGGCGGAATCCAACCCATTCCTGGCGGCGATCCGCGAGAATTTTGGGGACCCCTTGGGTCAAGATTCCAATTTGACCCCGGCTCCGACCCCGCCGCCGGCGCCGTCACAGACAGAGGTTGTCCCCGAGAGCGCCACCACCCCGCCGGCTAGCGGCGGCCTGGAAGTGGCGCAAACGCTTCCTCCCAAACTCGAGAACGCTCCTCCCAGTTACAGCAGCGCCTTTGTCGTAATCGGCGACTTCGGCGGTCGCAAGCTGCAGATGGCTCGAGCCGCCAAGTCAAGCGAGTCTTCGTTCGTCGTGGAAGGGAGCGCGAGCGTCGTGCGCTTTGAGTCAGGGCTGGATTTCGGGCCGCTCCAATCGCTCTGGCTGGGAGGCGCCGCTGTCCAGCCTTTTCCAGACATGGTCGTGGTGGACGCATCGTTGAACCTTGTAGACTGGTACTCGGGCGTAGAGCGCGGCCAGTTTGTTTTCCAAAACGGTTTCTATTTTTCGCCCGGAGTTCCGGCGGGGGCTGCCACGGCGGACATCAACGGGGACCGGGTAACCGACCTTCTGATAGGAGGGCCGCTGCGCAGCTCTGAATCCGATGACCTGGGGCTGGTGTATCTTTACTTCCAGCAGAACCGGAATTTCGTCCTACAGCGCCGCATTCTGGTTGGTTTCCCGATCGGGGCGCTCCATGTGACGCGCTCCGGCGGTCAGACACGGGTTCTCGCGGTGGATTCCAGTCTGACCCGGGGAGAGTTGATCACGCTGGATGCTGCAGGCTTCCCGCAGGGGCAGCCCGTCAGCGTCTCCGCGGTCGAGCGTCAGGACGCCAGGCTGACGTTTTCCTCCGGTGCCTCCGTCCTGGTGCGCCTGGCTCATTTTGCGGATGCTGCATTTCTGGGAAGCTATGGCCCGGATGGATTTCACTTGATCGGAGCCGTGGAAAGCAGAGGGGCCGTACCCTTTATCGCAATCGGGGATGTGAGACAGGATGGCCAGCAACGCTGCTGGGTCCATTTTTGAGCGACTTTTTCTGTCGGCGGGCATCTTTTCCTTAATTGGCGTAATTGGCGCGCTCAATTTTCGCCTTGACAGACGGATTTTGTTATAACTATCATACTCGGGCTTTCATAACCTATTGAAAAAGCGAAAGTAAAGAGTGACAGAGACGTTCGAAGTGAAGGAGGTGATTACACTCCACCGAAAGTTCCGTTTCCGCGTGAGTTCGATTTCTTGCCAATATTTCAAAGGAGTCAAAACGATATGAAAAATTTCAAGGTGGTGGCTTTTGTTGTGGGGCTCGTATTTGTCGTGATGATGGCTAATGCTGCCGCCCAGAATCTGGGTGAAGTGGTTTTTCAGCAGACCATAAACACGGCAGAGAAAAAGTCGTTGCTGTATCACTTCGTTGCGAAGGTGGGCAACGGTTTCGACACTGCGCTGAGCCTTTCCAATGTCCGCACCAATCCGATTACAACCGCTCCGACGCCGGGCTCGTTTACCATTTACGCGGTGAGCAACACCCCATCCAGTGGCGGCACCGTGACGGTCGGGACAGCGGATCAGCTGACCAATGCGCGCTACAACACGATAACGGTTGGCGGGAAGCGCGGTCTGGTTGAGACAGCCTCCTTCTTCCTCAGTGAATTCCTGACGGATCGAGGGTTCACTTCTGCCAACTTTGTCGGCTACATGATTATCAACCACGCCTTCCCAGTCGGGACCGGAGTGGCCAATGCCATTGATTTCGCGAGCGGGGTTGGCTTTAACATCAGCTATGCCGCCGCACAGTATGACAGAACGGCTACTACGCCGACTACCAACACAAAGGAGTAGCAACGGGCTCTGCGGTTTTTCCTTGAGTCGAGAAAAGGGGGTGCGGTCGCGCCCCCTTTTTTTGTTTATGAGGCGATTGGTTGTCTGCTGCATTTTTTTTGCGCTCTCTATATGGCACTTCGGGAGAGCTGCAGGCAGCGACGAGGCGGCGCTCACATCCCGCGCGTCTCAGTTTTACCAGCTTCAGATCGCCGGCAAGCGTTCTCAGGCGGCGCAACTGGTAGAGCCAAAAACACGCGATCTGTTTCTTAACGGCAGAGCGCTCCCCTACGTATCCGCTCGAGTCAATCGCGTACAAATCCTGGGACCGGCGGACGCAGAAGTGGAGATGACTGTAGACCTGATGCTGCCCCTGTTCCCTGGTCCGGTTTCCCGGACATTTCCGACACCTTGGAAAAAGACCGGCGGAAAATGGTACTTTGTCGTCGATACCTCCGCAGTTCAGTTCGCTCTGTCGCAGGGAAAGGGCGCGCCTCCCGATGTCAGGCCCGCGCTCACAACC
>JACQGG010000041.1 GCA_016199665.1 Acidobacteriota bacterium
GTGCTGGCGGCCCTGCCGGCGCGGCTCCGCCACCGGCTGGCAACCGCAATGGAAGGAGAAATTCTGGGAGCGATGCGGCGCCCTCCTGCCGAGTTTGGATTGCCGAGAAGGCTCATCGAGGAGCTGAGTTACTGGCTGCTGGTTGCCCTCTTCAATGTATTCCCTTTGCCAAAACGAACCGGCTTCCGGCAAAGCTTTGCCTTTGCCGGCGAGACGGTGGATCGCGGTTACAGTATTCTGGTATTTCCGGAAGGAAAGCGCACGCGCGACGGCCGGATGTCGCCGTTTCAGGCCGGGATCGGTCTGCTCGCCGACAATTTGAATCTCCCGGTGGTCCCGATTCGGATTGACGGGCTCTTTGAGCTGAAGAGAGCGGGCAGGAGGTTTGCCCCTCCCGGCGCCATAACAGTTTCCATCGGCGAGCCGGTGCGGTTTGCTCCGGAAACCGCCCCTGAACAGATCGCGCGGGACCTGCAGGAGAGAGTGGAAAGGCTGAATTTGAGGTCAGAGCGAGGAGGGTGAGGGCGCTTCCAGCAAGCGTTTCACTTCGGCGACAAATTCCGCGCCGATCATGCCGTCCACGATCCGATGATCGATCGAAAGGCTGATATTCATGATTTGGCGTCGCTGCAGCGTATCGCCGACATAGCGCGGCAACCCGCGTATTTTGTGAACGCCCAGGATTGCCACTTCGGGATAATTGATGATCGGCGTTGCCATCAAACCTCCCAGCGAACCGAGGCTGGTGATGGTGAACGTTGAACCCTGGAGATCTTCCAGCTTTGACCGACCACGCCGCGCATCCTCGGCAAGCCGCTGGATTTCGGCGGCCAGTTCCCAGATCGATCTGCGATCCGCATCCTTGACCACGGGCACAACCAGGCCCTGCTCGGTTGCCACTGCAATGCCGACATGGTATTGCTTTTTCAGCACGATCTCTTGTTTGTTCTCATCCAGCATGGCATTCATCCAGGGATACTTCTTTAGAGCTGCCACGACTGCCTGGACAATAAGGGGAAGATAGGTGATCTTCACTCCCCTCCCGGCCGCCTGAGCCTCCCATCGGGAATGCAATTCCACCAGCGAGGTGACGTCCACCTCTTCGACGTAACTGAAGTGAGCCGCAGTCTTTATGGAACGCGACATCTTCTCCGCAATTCTCTTGCGCAGGCCGCGAAGAGGAATGCGCTCCTCGCCAGGCGGAGGCGCAGCGGCAACGCCGCCGGCGGTTTCCAGGTCCTGGCGCGTCACGCGCCCCTGCGGGCCGCTTCCGGCGACAGACGCCAGGTCGATTCCCATCTCGCCGGCAAGACGGCGGATCGCCGGCGTTGCCAGACCGGCGGCAGAGGCTTCAGCGGCGGGCGCCGGCGCGCCGGCCGGTGGCGGGGTCGCCCGGGAAGCAGAGGCGGCGGGGCCCGCGGCTGACCTCTCAGCGGAAACAGGCAGAGCCCCGGCAGCGGCGGCTTGTGCCGGACCTCCCCCAGTCTCATCAATCACAAGAAGAGTGGCTCCAACCGGAACGACTTCACCTTCTTTTCCGATGCGGCGGGTGATGATGCCGGCCCGGGGAGAGTGAATTTCCACGGTCGCCTTGTCGGTCATAATCTCGATCAGAGGCTGGTCCTCCTTAACCTCCTCACCTTCCTTGACCAGCCAGGCGACGATTTCCCCTTCGATGACGCCTTCCCCGATATCAGGCAACTTGAATTCAAACGGCACGGAGGCCACCCCTCAACCCGACTTCGTCACTGAGCCGCGCGCAACCATGTTGACAATCAGCCCGCGGTGAATTTCCTGTCCGCTCCCTCAACGGTCGCGGCTCTGTGAGGAACTTCGGTTATCCTCAAACTTCGATTCGGTACCGCAATGAACTGCCACCGGCTCGGACCCGCCACCGCCTGACAGGCTAATAGCTGACAGCTCACAGCCTGACGGTTGAAGGCTGATGGCTGACCGCTCACACGCTGACCGCTCTTGCCCCTCACGCAGATCAAAACGCCACGGTCTCCTCAATGCCCGCCAGAACCCGCTCCGCATCCGGCAGATAGGCGCGTTCCCAAGTATAGGGGAAAGGGGTGTCAAACCCCGTGATGCGCAGGATGGGGGCTTCCAGGTGAAGCAGCGCCTTCTCGCTGATGGTGGCTGACAGTTCGGCGCCAAAACCGCAGGTTCGAGGCGCCTCGTGCACGATTACCACGCGACCCGTTTTCTTCACCGACGTCAGAATCGCTTCAATATCAAAGGGAAGCAGGGTGCGGAGATCGATCAAGTCACAGCCGATCCCTTTGGCAGCCGCAAGATCGACCGCATCACGGGCGGTGTGCAGCATCGCTCCGTACGCAAGGACCGTGCACTGATCTCCTTCCCGCACCCGCGCCGCCTGCCCCAGCGGGATTGAATATTCTCCCTCCGGAACTTCGCCCTTCGCCGCCCGGTACATTCGCTTGGGTTCGAAAAACATGACGGGATCGTCGTCCCGGATTGCGGAAATGAGCAACCCCTTGGCGTCATAGGGATTGGAAGGAATCACGACTTTCAGACCGGCCGTATGGACAAAATACGCCTCCGGGCTCTGTGAATGGTAATGGCCTCCCCTGACGCCGCCCCCATAAGGGGCGCGAATCACCACCGGACAGGTATACTGGCCGCCGGAGCGGTAGCGATACTTGGCAAGCTCGTTAACAATCTGGTCAAAGGCCGGATAAATATAGTCTGCGAATTGGATCTCAGGCACGGGCCGCAAGCCGTGGAGCGCCATCCCGATCGCGGTCCCGACAATCCCCGCCTCCGCCAGCGGAGTATCAAACACCCGATCCGGCCCGAACCTTTCCTGAAGGCCTTGAGTGGCTCGGAAAACGCCGCCAAATCTGCCCACGTCCTCTCCCATGACTATGACCCGTTCGTCTCGCTCCATCTCCACGCGCAAGGCATCGTTGACTGCCTGGATGATGTTCATCTCGGCCATGATTGCCTCTGGCGGGCGGCCCGCCGGATGATTTCTTCACGCTGCTCCCGAAGATGCCACGGGATTTCAGCGTAGACATCTTCAACAGCCGTCTCCGGCGGCGGGGGACCGATGTTCTCCACCTCTTTCAAAGTAGACAAGATCTGATCATTCAGTTCCCGGGCCAAGGTCATATCGCGGTCTTCATCCCACAGCTTTCTGGCCTCCAGATACTGCCGAAAACGGGCGATGGGATCCTTCTTCTTCCACTCTTCGACTTCCTCTTCACCGCGGTAGCTGCGGGGATCATCGCTGGTGCTGTGGGGGCCCTGCCGGTAGGTAAACGCTTCAATCAGAGTTGGTCCGCCTCCGCTGCGCGCCTTTTCTACGGCCTTTCGAGTGGTTGTGTAAACGGCCAGCACGTCATTTCCGTCCACCCGGATGCCTTCGAATCCGTAGGCGCGCGCCTTGATGTCAATGGACTCGGCCGCGGTCTGTTTTGTGCCTGGCACGGAAATGGCCCACTGATTGTTGCGACAGAGAAAGACACAGGGCGCCTTGAACACCCCGGCAAAGTTCATGCTTACGTGAAAGTCACCCTCGGAGGTCGCCCCTTCCCCGAAAAAAACCAGAGTCACCTCCTTCAACTTGCGAATCCTGGCGGCCATGGCAAGACCCACTGCGTGCGGGATCTGGGTCCCGACCGGACTTGAAACCGACAGCAGATGGAGCCGCGGTGAGGCGATGTGAACCGGCATCTGACGCCCCCGGATCAGATCGTCCGCATTCCCAAACACCTGGCAGAAAAAGTCGCGGAGCGGAAACCCGCGCAGATAGGCGGCGCCGAATTCGCGGTAGCAGGGCACCACCCAGTCCCGGTCCTCCAAGGCAAAGGCCGCGCCGATGATGGCCGCTTCCTCTCCGGCGGATCCAATATAGAAAGCGATCCGTCCCTGCCGCTGGAGCCGGAACATCCGCTCGTCGACCAGGCGGTTCAACAGCATGGTTCGATAGAGAGTCAACAGGTCCCGGTCAGCAAGGCCGGGATCTTTGCCCTGGTCCACCCGGCCGCCGTCCCCCAGCACGCGTACCAGTTTCTCCTCGACCGCCACTGCAGCCTTCATGGGTGCGTCATCTTCAACAACCGACTGATCGGGCGTTCGCTCAATGCCGACCCGTTAACTATCCCTGTTCTCGCATTGATTCTAAAGCGGGAAAAGCCGCCAGACAAGCGCTAGCGCTTGTCTATTTCCATCCTCATAAACAGGAGGCCACTCAGCATCTTCGGAAAAAAATCGGTCGATTTCTGAGGCATGACCTGGTGAAGCCTGGCACAGGCCTCGACCTGCTCAATCCGCGTCGCGTTCAAAAAAAATGCCAATTGCCCGTTGCCCAGCTTCACATCCTGCATTGCTTCAAACGGCTCCCGAAAGTAGCGGACCCTCGACTCGGCGGCCACCTGCTGCTCACTGATTCCGAGGGTTTTCCCCAGGATTTCCCTGTGGAGGATCGAAACATCCAATTCTTCGGGCGGCGGCGCGCGCCTCAATGTCCAAAGGACCCATCGGTCAAAGCCAAACACTCCAAAGCTGCCCGCGCCTGCGGCAGAGAGTTTCTCCAACAGTTCCTCCAAACCGCGCGTTTCACTCTTCTCAAAGGCGCTCGACATCCGCTCCTCCCAGGATGCCAGATAATAAGGCGCCACGCCAAAGACCACGCGATGCGTGGGGAGGATCACAAGGCCGGGATCCGACATTTCAACCACCGCGACCATGCGCTTGTTGAAGCTCTCAGGCGCAGCGGCTTTCCACCCCCTGGCCTCGCATTCCTCTCTGAACTGAAGCGCGACTGCGAATCGATGATGCCCGTCGGCAATGATGAGGTCACCCCGATCAAAGGCTCCTTCCAGGAATGACGCGCTCGCCGCGCCGAGCGAGAAAATCTCGTGCTGCGTGGCATATTCATCGACCACCCATTCCAGCGGCGTCTTGGATCCGGCAATCTGCGACAGTCCAGACAAGACCCCGGAAGAATCTCGGTACAGCAGGAAAATGAGTCCGTCGTTGCTTTCCGTCTGACGTATCAGGCGCAGCCGGTCATTGCGCGGACCGGCCAGCGTGCGCTCATGCGCCAAGACCCGGTCAGACTGTTTCAGATCCAGCAGACCCACCAGGGCGTGGCGCGAGTATGTTTTGCCACCGATTGCAAAGTTCTGGCGGTAGATGAAATAGGCTGGCTCGCTGTCCTGAACCAGCACCCCGTCCCGGATCCACTGACCCCAAAGGCGGCCTGCCGCGGCATACCCCTCTTCGCCGCGCACGTCGGCCTCACGCGACTTGATGACCCGGACCAGATTATACGGGCTCTTTTGATAGTAAGCCGCCTGCATCGCCCGATCTATTTTGTCGTAAGGTTGGGTGACCGCATCGGACAACCGCACCCGCTCGGGATTAAAGCGCAGTGCGCGAAATGGCAGAATCAACATGCAAATCAGACTACAGGTTGGGAGGCGCCAGAGGCAAGGGGCGCATCTCCGCTCCGGTTCCCGATGACTTGAGCTCCACTTCCGACACGGACAGGAACTCCTTTTCAATGTATGCGAGCGCAATCGGCCCTCCCAGCCTCGGAGACTGCACCGCGCTTGTGACCCGCCCGATGACCCGGTTCTGAAACAAAATCTCCTCGCCAGGCGTCGGAATCGTGTCTTGCTTGACGAGCAGACCCATCAGCTTCCTGCTTACGCTTGCCCGGTAGGTCACCCTGGCAATGATCTCCTGGCCCGTGTAGCACCCCTTCGTGAAATTCAGCGCGTGCTCCAGATTACACTCCAGCGGGAGGTTGCTTTCGTCATAGTCCACGCCGGCGGTGGGAATCCCGGCCTCGATGCGCAGAATCTCAAGGACTTCAGAATCCACGGCGGCGCAATCACAATGCTGCGCGATCCAGTCGGCGCAAAAGGCTTTGCAGTCCGGCCCAACCCAGAGCTGATAACCGTCCAGGCCAAAGCGCGTGTCGCGCACCAGGAGAACCGGCCGGCCCTCCAGACTTGCCTCAGCCTGGGCAAACGGCTTTTGCGGCAGCGCCTGCCATGCCCGGGAAAGCCGCTGCGATGAGAGCGGCCCAATCACGCCCACCGCGCTGCCGGGAAGTTCCCGGACTTCCACGTCATCGGTAACGATAAACCGGCTGAGCGCCCTCATGGCTTTTCCCCTGAAATCACTGCGGCACAGAATCCGAAAC
>JACQGG010000053.1 GCA_016199665.1 Acidobacteriota bacterium
CACTTTTCAAAGCTTGCAGCATCC
This sequence comes from Acidobacteriota bacterium, assembly GCA_016199665.1. Taxonomy (GTDB): domain Bacteria; phylum Acidobacteriota; class UBA6911; order JACQSX01; family JACQSX01; genus JACQSX01. The sequence continues at coordinate 25 of JACQGG010000053.1, forward strand.
AGCTTCAGCGAAGCCGCCTTCGTCTTCAGGTCCGACACCGCCAGCGCGGTCTGCTCTTGGAACATCAGATCGTGCATCTCCCAGAAGTGCCCTTGCTCGTTGGCGCAGAGCGAGGCTTCGGCCGCCTTTTGTGCATGAGGATGGTTGGCAAGAGGAAACTGGCGGTAGACGATCCGCATCCGATCCCCGTACGTTTTTTCAACCTGTTTCAGCGTGGAGAAAAGCCGGGAGCAGTACGGGCATTCAAAATCGGAAAATTCCACAAGCGTCAGCGGGGCGTTCTGGGAACCCCGCGCCGGATGGCTTGCCGTTTCAACCTGGGTGCGAAGCGGTTCAAGGAACGACTGGACCCCATACTTTTCCCGGAGCCCCGCCAGGAAGCGATTGTGGGCTTCCTTTTGGCGCATTTCCTGCAGATACTGCAAAATCTGTCCTGCGACCTGTTCCTTGGCAACTCCGATCTGAGCCTTGTTGGCCTCGTAAAACGCATTCACATCGTCGCTGTTGGCCGGCTGAACCTTGCTTTGAACTTCTACCTTGAGCAACTCCTCCCGGGTCACGGAACGCTTTGCCGCCTCCGCCTCCAGCAGCTTCACTTCAACGATGCGGTCCAGATTTGCCTGAATGATCTGGTGCTGGTTGCGCCGGTACTCCGCCTGAAGCTGGAGCTGCTGCATTTCCAGCCGTTCAAGATCAGCCTGGGCGGCGCTTTGCACCTGGTCTTTGGTGATGGAAACGCCGTTGACCACCGCCAGCGTCTTTGCGGCGCTTGCGCCTTCCTGAGCCGCCTGCGGCGGCGCGGCCGGAAGAACAAATCCTGCGGGAATCAAAAGGAAGCTGGAAACAGCAAACAAAAGCCGTTTCATGATTACTCTGTTTTCCGAAAACATCGCTTAGCTCCTCTGCAATTCGGTTCGACCGGGTTCCCCTGCCGGAAATCTTGAAGGCCCTTTCACTCTCGGATCGGCAAACGGCCGGGCCGGGCTATGCTGGGGGGCCCGCCATGAATCAAACAGCGAGATCTGGTGCACGCACGCCACGGTGCAATAGGGCGCGCATGTCTTCCGGGTGGTGTATTCGCGCCGGATGTCTTCCCGGGTGTAGCGCTCCAGCGGAATTCCGGGATATCCACGCTGCTGGGAGCAGTAGTGCACCAAACCATTTTCACAAACGTACAAGTAACGCGCGCCGGCCCGGCAGCGCCACTCATTCGGCTTGCCCAGGGCAAGGTTTTCCTGAAAGCGGTTGAGCCGGGCGTAGTGGCGCTTGCCGACTTTTCTGAGGGCGTCAAAAATCGCCTTCTCTTCAGGCTGGAGCGGCCTCAAGTGTCCCGTCCCATCGTGAATGATCCCCAGCGTGCTGGTAAAACCCAGCTTCACGGCGCGCCGGGAAATGGAGACGGCATCTTCGGGATTTCGGAACCCTCCGCCCAGAACGGAATTGATGTTCACCTCAAACTCGGCGTGTTCCCGAAGAAGCTGCAGCTTCTTGTCCAGAACCTTGAGGCTCTTGACCGAAACTTCATCCGGCTTGACATTGTCAATGCTGATCTGCAGATACTCCAGCCCGGCTCGGTTCAGCGATTCGATTCGTTCCGCGGTCAGGAGATAGCCGTTGGTGATCAAGCCGGCGATCATTTTGTGCCGGCGAACTCTTTCAATGATCTTCTCCGCGTCGGGATGCAGCAGCGGTTCTCCCCCGCTCATGATGACCACCATCACTCCCAATTCCGCGAGCCGGTCCATGCGTCCGAGCATCAGGTTCAGGGGCACCGGGCTTGAATGATCATCGTACTCATTGCAGTAGGAACAGGACAAGTTGCAGCGGCGCGTCGGGATTACATGAGCCAGGAGCGGCCGGTGACGCGACAGCACACCAGCGATGATCAGGCGAGATTGGCGCGCCTTGCGGCGCAGCTTGCGAGTCAGTTGCATGCGTCCCGCCAAGTCTAACCCACCTGAACGTCTTTGGGAAGCGTCAGCTTGAACTTGCCCTTATCGATGCCGGGATTCAGCTTGAGACTGCTAAACTTGATCAACAGGTAGTCCCCGTTCGGCTCCACCAGCTTTTGCTGGACGGGCAGCCATATTTCTTCCGCAACCCAGAGCAGAATCTGAGAAAAATAAGCGGCCGCCTTCTCCGACTTCGGGTGCAACTCCAGCAGGTGAGTTCTCTGCCCGTCAAGCGTCTCCTGGCCCAACAGGCGGATGTGGTAAGTCGCGGATAGCGAAGCGGTGGAAGATCCGAAACCCAGAACCAGAAACTCGGCCTTGTCCTTGTTCTTGCCCAACTGATATTTCCGGGCCTGCTTGAGGCGGGGTTCGTAAAAGACGGCCTCTCCGTTGCTGACTACCAGCACGTTGTCATTGGGATTGACAATCTCCCTGCGCAGAGACGCCTGCCCTTCCTTCCCCCGCAAATACCAGAGCGTTCCGGTTTCGCCCCGGTCAAATTCCTTGAGAACCGCGGTCCATTTCTTCTGTGAGATGGCTGCAGTGAAATTTGTCACCCGCCGGCCGGCAGCCTCCATTCTTGCCAGGATCTCCTCTTGAGTCGCCGCCGCCATGGCGCAGGAGCACTGCAGGCAAAGCAGCACCGGCAGCAGCTTCGGAATCGCTGTCCAACTCCGCCGCGGCGAGGTCCAGGGATCACCCATGCCCCATCCCATCACCTGCTCCCGCCGGATTGATCCCTTTGCTCTTCGATCGATTGCACCGCGCCGCTCCAACTCCCCCCGCTCTTTAGCGCCTGTACCAAACGATGCGCCTGTTGGAAGTCGCCATGGAAGAAACTGCGAGGCGTAAGAAGAATGAAAGCGACAATTAAACCACATATCACATCATACTGCCAGCTTCCACGCTCAAAATTCCACATTAGGACGTCTACGACGGCGCGGCGGCTCTTCCTCATCAGAAAACCGTTCCCGTTCCCATTGCGTAAATCACGTTCTGGACCCGGTTGAGAATCCGCCCGTCCTTCATCTCCACAATGCGGCTGGCATAAGACGCGGCGTCCGGGTCGTGGGTAATCATGATGGTAGTCTGCTTGTACTGCTCGTTTAATGTCTTAAGCAGCGTCAAGACCATCTCGCTGTTGGTGGAGTCCAGATTTCCCGTCGGTTCATCCGCCAGCAAGATTGCCGGGTGATTGATGATGGCGCGCGCGATTCCCAGACGCTGCTGCTCCCCGCCCGACAATTCGTATGGTTTATGACGCAGCTTCTCATTCAAGCCAACCAGGGAGACGATCCCCTCGATATCCTGAGGCTGCCTGCCGTTGCGGATTTCCCGGGCCAGCCGGAGGTTGTCGCGGGCGGTGAGCGTGGGAAGAAGATTGAAGCGCTGGAAAACGAAGCCGATCTTGCGCCGCCGTATCTCGGTTCGCTCGGAATCGCTGATTCTGGCAATGTCAACGCCATCCACATAAACTTCACCTGATGTCGGCTGTAGCAGCCCGCCCAGGATATGCAGCAGCGTCGACTTGCCGCAACCCGATGGCCCCATGATCGCGACAAACTCTCCCGCCCTCACCAGAAGGTCCACTCCTTTGAGGGCGTGGATCTCAATCTCGGCAACCCTAAAGACCATCCGCAAATCACGGACTTCCAGGGCACTCCTCTGGTGGTGAACCTTGCGCAGCAGGTTACTGCCCGAATTGCCGTCGTCCAATGGACTATTCATAGCTGAGCGCCTGCACCGGGTCCTGGTTTGCGGCTTTTAAGGCAGGATAAACCGCGCCCAGCAATCCTCCGGAAACTCCCAAACAAGCCGCCAAAATGCGCCATCGAACCGAAATATCAATCGGAAGCAAGGGGAATGAGGCGGTAATGAGCCGATTGACCGCAAACGTCAGGAGAAAGCCAACTCCCACCCCTATTCCACAAATCAGCAGCGACTCCTTGAGAATGATCCCGATGACGTACATCTTGGATGCACCCAATGACTTCAGAATTCCGATCTCCCGGGTGCGCTCGGTGATCGTCGTATACATGGCCAGAAGAATAATCAAAAAGCTGATCGTTGTCGCCAGCCCCACCACGGCATAAATGAAATTTCTAAAAACCGGCAGGTTGCTGGTCATCAGGTTCTGCAACTGCGAAGAAGCAATTATCTTATACCCCGGAACCGCTTCATTCAAATTTCGAAGCGTCACATCTTCAGAAGATTCCGGCCGGCGCCGGACAAAAAAAAGAGAGACTTTATCCGGCGTTCCGTTTAGCTCCTGCAGTGTTTTCAAGGAAACAATGACCCGGGCGCCGACTCCGCTCTGGAAGATCCCGCAGACCGTGAAGCTGTTATTCAACAGTTCCAGGCTGTCCCCGACGCGAATCTTCCTGCTGGCGGCGTATAAGGTGTCAATTGCGGCCTCCAGACCGGATTGTGGCAGCCTGCCGGCTTCAAACGTCAAGCCCCCGCTGACCCGATCGTAACTCTTGTCCTCGACCCCGTAGACCAGATTGAATCCGGGTGTTACAAACTTGACGAGCACCGGCGCGACCTGGTCGACGCCTGCGACGCGCTCGATCACCTGACGCAGCTTCTCCGGCAGGGTTCCGCTATTGACGGCAAAGAAAAGCGACGCGTCCGACGGCTGAAAAATGAAATCGCCGCTCACGCGACGCGTGCGGTCGGCAATCTCATTAAGCTGCCCGTAGGAAAGTCCCACAGAAACCAGGATCAGGACAATGCCGAGCGCCACCGCCCCGATGCTGACCAGGGTTCGAGTGGGCCGCTGCAGCAGATTGGAAGAAATCAGCCGGAGCATAAGATTTAGGGTCCGTCCTTTTTCTTGACCTCCACCACTTCCGCCCCAGGAGGCTGCGCGACGGTGAAGGCGCTTTCTTCGAGGGGTTCATTGACCCTCGCGGCGTCCGCTTCAAAAGAGAAGCGCAAGCGGTAACGGTCCAGCGGGCGAAGCAGGCTGATCTGGAGAAACACCGGCAGCCCTCCCATTCGGACCTGCTCGCCATAGCTGGCATCACTCACCAGTTCGCCGTCCGGTCCGTATAGCTGCTGGCGCGCCAACTGCATTTCAGATCGCTCTATCCAGAGGCGGCGGATCAGGCGGGGCGGGGATGCCGCCACATTCACTTCGGCAATCCCGTAATAGGAAAACCGGGCATCCGAGTCTTCATACACATAGAAGATTTCTTGCGATGAAGATTTCAATGGCCGGACAAAGATGGCTTCCGCCACGTGCTGGGGCCGAATGTGATAGAAAGGGTTGTCCCCCTCGGGAGACACATCCACCGATCCGGTCACGTACTTGTTATCCCCCGGAATGAACAGTTGAAAGGTCGTTCCATTGGCGGCCATTGATGCGACGGTGGAGCGAGTTAATGGATTATTGATGTTCATCAGGATCCACTGGGGTTGCTGCACGACCATGTATCCCGAGCCCCTGGGGTAACTTTCCTTCTTCTCCTGATCTGGATAGTACCCTTCAACTTCAACTCCCAACCGGCCATACTTGATGGTCTGGACGGCGCTGTACTGGCGAATCAGCTCGATGACTTGCTCCCGGCTCGCGGTCAGCACTCTTTTCTTGGCGGGAGCGGTGGCAAGTCTTTCAACCTTTTTGACGCAGGCTCCCGTCATGACCAGGGCGACAACCAGCCAGACCAGCCGACGGCGTACGCTCACAGCTTTTCATCTCGGACGATCAGCGGGCCGGACTTCTTCCGAAGCAAAAAGCAGCCCAGCGCTATAAGGACAGCCGCCCCAAGCAAGAGGGTCCCGACCCGGGTCAGGTTTCGCTCCATGTAATCTCTGGCCGCCTGTCCGAACAAAACCGCCAGCACGCCCCAGGTAAAATAACGAACACTCCGACCCAGCAGCACTGCCAGGAAAAAGTCGGCAAAGGGAACGCGGCAGACGCCGGCGGAGAGCACAACCGCTTTAAACGGCATCGGAGGCGGCACCAGGCTGGCGACCAGGAGAGTCCAGATCCCGTATTTCTGGTATGCCGCCTGTGCCGCCAGCAGTTTTCCCTTGGACATTCTCTGAATAAACGCGCCCCCTTTTCGTCCGGCGAAATACAGCAACGTGCATCCAAGCACCGATCCTGCTATGGTCATCAGCACCAGGTAACCCATCCTGGACCAGCTCTGCCCGATGGACAAGATCACAATGAGCAAGTCGTTGCCTTCAGGAATGGACAGGAAAGACGAGTCCGCCACGGCCACGACAAACAGGCCCGGCCCGCCGAGCGTCATGGCCAGCAGGTAAACCTTGGTCGCCCATGCCGTGATAACTTCCATGGCGTCTAAAACACAGCTCCTGACTGAGGACAGGTGCAACCTTTTATATTAACACGCAATTCACATGCCGGGTAGCGCCGTAAAATTGGAAGATTGGAGGGACGGGCGACGCAAGAGCCCGCCTCCAGAAGGCCTGACCCAACGAGTTTTGGCCATCTCTGCGAGTTCATCGACCTCGAAGCCGCAGAACGCGCGTGGAGGGGGCGCAGAGAAAATGTGTCGGCGCATTTTCTGCAGGGCTGCGCCGGCGCTCCGCCCTGGGCCATTCCCTACCCCGCCCCAATGCGGCGGGCGGGCAGCAGAATCGCCAGAGTAGAAATAGCACTCAATCCACCCCCGTCCACGCTAGGGTTGCGGTTCTGCCGCTCGGGGAACTCTCCGTCTGGTTCCTGCAAACAGGCCGGCAGCGATCTCAGACCCAGTTAAAAACCTGCTTTGCTTCCCCCAGATCGCGTGCAGCGGGGGTGATGATGGTTTTCGCGTTTACCGGGATTTTCTCATGCCGATCGGCGGCGCGACGCACATCATCCTCGCATACGAACGCGACCGGGCTGGGAGCCCGGAGTGGGGCGACCGGGGTCGCGTCCGCACGGGAAACCGTTGAAGGGCTGGAGACCGGGGGACTGCTAAAGGACTTTTTTTTTAAAAACTCTTCCACGATCTCGCGAACCACCTCGCGGCTCGGCGCTCCCAACGCGGATGCGGTCACCCCTCCGGCCATCGCCTGGTGCCACGCGGGCGGAGCAACGCTGGAGCTGGACTGGTTGACGGGACGCGTCTCGTACGCCAGGCGCTTAATGTTGATCAGATTCAACGGGGAAATATTATCGGTGGTAATGTTGCCGCCCCAGGTGCCACATCCAAGCGTCATAGAGGGCACCAGATTCGTGGTATATCCGATGGAACCGTGCGTTGCCGGGGTATTGATGACAATGCGAAACGCCAGCTTGTGCAGCCCGAATTCATGAATTACCTTTGGGTCGCTCGCATGCACCGCCAGGGTGTGTCCGGTACCGCCGAACCGCAGAATTTCATTGCATCGCTCGCAGCCTTGCTCCCACCCATCGACAACATAGCAGGCCAGAATCGGCGACAGTTTTTCCATCGACAGCGGGAAGTCCCGCCCCACTCCGTCAATCCTGCCCACCAGGGCGCGCGTGTCGTCGGGAACCGCAATACCCGCCATCTCAGCGATTCGTTTCGCAGACTTCCCCACTATGGCGGTATTCAGCGAACGATTGTGCGTCGCCACAATACGATTCAGTTTCTCCAGTTCTTCAGAGCTCAAAATGTAAGCGCCGTTCTTCTTCAGTTCCTCGATGGCTTTCTGTGCAATCGGGCGATCGGCCACAATGGATTGTTCCGAAGAGCATAGCGTTCCGTTGTCAAAGCATTTGCCCGTCAGAATATCTTTAATCGCCTTTTCCACGTTGGCCGAACGATCAACATAAGCCGGCACGTTGCCGGGGCCCACGCCAAATGCGGGTTTGCCGGAACTGTAGGCCGCTCTGACCAGGCCGAGACCGCCCGTGGCCAGAATCAGCGATGTGAATTTATGTTTCATTAACTCGGTCGTGCCCTCGATCGTAGGAAGGCTCATGCAGCCAATGCTCCCGGCGGGCAGGCCTGCCTCCGCGGCAGCCTCTTTCATGACCCGCGACGCTTCGCCAATGCAACGCACTGCCGCAGGGTGGGGACTGAGCACGACGCAATTGCGCGCTTTAACACAAACGAGGATCTTGTAGATCGCCGTCGAGGTGGGGTTGGTGGACGGAATAATGGCGCACACGACCCCGGCCGGGGCGGCGATCTCCACGATCCCGTTTTGGCGATCCTCCTTGAGGATGCCGACGGTCTTCAACGGGCGGATGTGGCGATAGACATTCTCAGCCGCAAAGCGATTCTTGATCGTTTTGTCGGGAACATTGCCGTAGCCGGTCTCTTCTACCGCCAGTTTTGCCAGTCGCTCGCACTCGGGCCGGACGGCGGAAGCCATCTTGTCGATCACGGCGTCAACCTGCTCCTGGGTGAACGACGACAACCGTTTCTGCGCTTCGTGCGCTTCCGTGGCAAGGGTGCGTGCTTCCCGTATTGATTGGAGATCTCGGTCGTCAATCACAGAATTGAAAACGTGGCCGGCCCTTACTGCTTCTTGGCCGCCTGGCTACCCGGCAGGATCTTCTCGACTTCCGAATGAGGGCGCGGAATGACGTGCACGCTGACTAACTCTCCCACACGCCGGGCCGCTGCTGCGCCCGCATCCGTCGCCGCCTTGACTGCGCCCACATCCCCACGCACCATCACCGTCACATAGCCGGCTCCAATATATTCCTTGCCGATCAGATTGACATTGGCAGCCTTGACCATTGCATCGGCGGCCTCAACGGCACCTACAAACCCTTTCGTTTCAATCAAACCCAGGGCTTCCTGTGACATGTGGACTCCTCTCCTCTAAAGGTGAAACCGATTCCAGCGTCATCAAGCTAACACAGCCGTGTGAGTGGGTCAAGGAATAGGCCCGCCCGCCGGGAGAAAAAAAGATTGATGTCACCCTTCCCTTTAATTTTGTTTGACATAGCCTGTGGGAATCTTTAAGATGCCCCCTTAGTTTAAAACGGAAACAGATGCAGAGCGTCGGCTCGTGGCTGAAATCCGCACGGGAAGGGAGAGGAATTTCCCTGGCCGAGATTTCGCAAGCCACAAAGATGAATGTATTATTTCTTCACGCGCTGGAAGAAGACCGTTTCGACCGTCTTCCCGGCGGAATGTTTCCGCGCGCAATGGTGCGGGCATACGCCCGCGCTGTAGGCGGGAGCGAGCAGGAGATCGTTGATATTTACAACCAGCAGTTCCCTCCTCCGGCTCCACCCCCGGAACCGCCCGCCAAGAGCCGGAAGCCGTTGCTGCGCTTTACCGCGTCGGTCGCTCTCTTGCTGCCCCTGGCCGCCGGCGGGTTCGTTTATCTGAAGAACGAGATGTCCGCGTTGCATCGGCGCGCTTTGAACAGGCCAATGTTTTCCCGGCGCCAGCCCCCTCCTCCTTCCTTGATTTCCACAGAAATGCGCCAGGAAACCGCCCCTGTATCGCGTCGCCAGCCCATCGGTCTGAACCTGCAGATACTGGTTCTTGAGGAATGTTGGCTGTCTCTGTCCGCCGATGGAGCCGTCGTTGACCGGCGCCTGCTTAGGAAGGGCGAAGCGTTCAGTTACCATGCCGACAATAACTTCGAAGCTCTGGTGGGAAACGCCGGAGGCGTCAAGCTGGTCGTCAACGGCGAAGTATGGGAAAACCTCGGGGACCCCTACGACGTCAAGAAGATCCGTATTGAAAACGACGACGGCAAGGTTCGTCTCACGACGTAGCGCTCGACCCGCGGCAATTTTCCGCCTGCAGCCTTTCCACGGGGTAGTTCCTTGTACCGGCATGAGAAGTTTAGAGCGACATGGATTACGGCGCGGCAATCGCGGAAATCTACCGGCAGGAAGTTACTCCGTTTAAGACCCGAACGGTTTCGCTTCCCGGAAGAAAGTGTGAAGCGCGAATCATGTACACATTTCTTGGATTTGAGGTGAAAGCCGGACGCAAAAGGCTGCTCTGTCCGGATCTGGTGACGGCGCGGTATCTGAGAGTATTTGCCGAGCTGGGAATGAAGCAGGTGCTGATTCCCTACGATCCAACACGGACCGGCCGCCTGATTGACCGGTTGGAGAGGAATTTTGAGAAGCTCAAAGACTCGGCAAGGGGAGATCGGCTGCGAAGCGCTTTCGGCCGCCTCCGGCGCCAACTCGCGGTATGGCAGGCAAAATCCAATTTCTGAAACGTCCCGGTTGTCACTTGTGCGATGAGGCGGGACAAACTCTTGCCCGAGCGTGTCGCGTTCGAGGACTCACTTACGACGTGATCGACATTGACCAGGTTCCTGGTTTCGAGAAATTCTCTGAAGAGATACCCGTGCTGCTGGTCGACGGGCGGAAGGCGCTGAAACACCATTTCCTGCCATCACAGCTTTCCCGGATCCTGGACCGGCTCCAATAAGCCGCACGCGGCGCTCCTTCAATCCTTGACGGGCCGAAGGCGGGTAATTTGGACCGGAGGCAGGGGAACCAGCGCGCTGCGCAGCTTTTTGCGAAGCAAGGCTTCGTCCTGTCCCAAGCGCCGCTGAACATAGTGAAACAGGTCGTTGAATTCCCGCTGCAGCGTCTCCATCCGCCCTCGCATTCCAAGAATAACTTCAACGCCGGCCAAATTGACTCTCAGGTCTCGGGTGAGATTCAGGATGATCTCCAGGCGCTGCAGGTCCTCCTCCAAATAGAGCCGTGTATTGCCTTGACTGCGCGACGGCTTCAGAAGTCCTTCACGCTCGTAGAGCCGGAGCGTCTGTGGATGGACTTTGAAGCGGGTTGCCACTGCACTGATCGTATACCCCAGTGTGTGCCGTTTTTTCATCGGTCACTCCAACGCCAGATCCGCACGGGGATCGCAGGGATTGAGCCGCTCCAACTCCCGCAGAATCTCCTTGGAACGCTCGTCCCCTATCGCGGGCAGCACGACCTTGATTTCTACGATCAAATCTCCGCGGGCACGCCCGCCCCGCAAAGGAACTCCTTTGCCGGCCAGCCGAAACTTCTGGCCGTTCTGTGTCCTAGGCGGGATCGTCAGCCGCGCTTTTCCATCCAACGTAGGAACTTCAATTTGAGCGCCCAGAGCCGCCTCCGTCAACGTCACAGGGACCTGGCAAGTGATGTCGTCTTGCGAGCGTGAGAAAAACTTGTGCGGGCTGACATGGATGACAAGATAGAGGTCCCCCGCCGGCCCTCCCCGCATTCCACAGTTTCCTTTGCGAGGCACTCTGACTCGGGCCCCGCTGGCCGCGCCCGCGGGGATGCGGACCTGGATGCTCTCGGCCTGGTCGAGCAGGCCCGTTCCCCCACAGTTGCGGCAGTCTCCCTGCACGATCCTGCCGGTCCCGGCGCAACGGGAACAGCTCGATGCAAATCGGAGCGGACCGCGCGCCTGCTGAATTCTGCCGGTTCCACGACAGCCGGGACAGAGGCTCTCCCCTGCAGCCGAGCGGCCTCCCTTTCCTTGGCAGGTCGTGCAGGGGACCTTGCGGCGCAGGGAGATTCGCGTGTTTATCCCGCGGGCCGCCTCAAGAAACCCAACGTTGAGGTAGTGCTCAAGGTCTTCTCCTCTTCGCGGCCCTCCCGTGTCGGGACGGGCGCCGCGGCCAGCGGCCCCGAGGAGGTCGGCAAAAATGTCCGAAAAGCCGCCGGCTTCGCCTGCGGCGCCAAAATCCGAAAAGTCAAAGCCTTCAAACCCCGTCCCGGCATGAAAACCCTGCGCGGGCCCCGCCGCATCCCCCTGAAACCCCTCCCGGTAGAAACCGTACCGGTCGTATACCTTGCGCTTGGCCGGATCGCTGAGGACTTGGTAAGCCTGCTGGATCTTCTTGAATCTCTCCTCGGCAGTCTTATCGCCGGGATTCACATCCGGGTGATATTTGCGAGCCACCTTGCGGTAGGCCTTTTTTATCTCTGCCGGGCTCGCTGACCGCGAGACCCCGAGAGTTGTGTAGTAATCAGGGGCGGTTGTTGCAGCCATGGCGTTCGCTGGCTCCGATCTCTCGCCCGCCGGCGGGAATAGCTGGACGGACGCGCGTCGTGTCCTGGTGCCGAAATGCGTACCCTCAGTCAGATCCGAACGACCGGAGGGCACTGACCCATTCAATCCTGAGGCCCGGGGGGAAGGCCCGATGCATTGCAGCGCGCCGGCCGCCGGTCAGAAACCGCGGCAGGCCACGGCGCTGCGGTCCACCCGTTTATTTCTTCTCATCCACGTCCACAAATTCAGCGTCAATGACGTCGTCATCTTTCTGCTTTCCGCCGGCCGGTTCATTCGGGGAAGGCTGTCGCTGCGAAGCTCGCGCATTTTGGGCCTGCGCCGTCTGGTACATGATTTCCGCCAGCTTGTGAGACGCCTGGGTCAGTTTCTCGACCGCCGCGTTAATCTGCTGGGCGTCACCCGACTCCATCGCCTTCTTGGTCGCTTCGATACCCGCCTCGATGTTCTTTGCATCGGCCTCCGGAATCTTCTCCCGGTTCTCGCGCAGAATCTTCTCGGTGTTGTATACCAGGTTATCCGCCCGGTTTCTCGCCTCAATTTCATCCCGTTTGCGGCGGTCCTCATCCGAGTGGGCGTCGGCTTCCTTCATCATCTTATCGATTTCATCCTTGCTGAGGCCGGATGAGGCGGTAATCGTAATCTTCTGTTCCTTTCCCGTTCCCAGGTCCTTGGCCGACACGTTGACAATGCCGTTGGCGTCGATATCGAACGTGACCTCTATTTGTGGAACTCCACGTGGCGCCGCGGGCAGTCCCACCAGATGGAATTTTCCCAGAGTGCGATTGTCATGCGCCATGGGGCGCTCCCCCTGCAGCACGTGGACTTCAACCGACGTTTGGTTGTCGGCAGCAGTCGAAAAGATTTCACTCTTCCGCGTGGGTATGGTCGTATTCCGCTCAATCAGCCGGGTAAACACGCTTCCCAGAGTTTCAATCCCCAACGACAGCGGGGTAACATCCAGCAGCAACAAGTCTTTGACTTCGCCACGAAGCACTCCCGCCTGGATAGCGGCGCCGACGGCAACGACTTCGTCCGGGTTGACGCCTTTGTGCGGCTCCTTCTTGAACAGTTCGCGGACGATCTGCTGCACGCGGGGAATGCGCGTGGAACCTCCAACCAGGACGACTTCATCGATGTCCTCGGGTTTCAACGCAGCGTCGGCCAGCGCCTGCCGGCACGGCGCCACGCTTCTTTGTAATATGTCGTCAACAAGCTGCTCGAACCTGGCCCGAGTCAGTTTCATGGTTAGATGCTTTGGACCGCCGGCGTCGGCAGTGACAAACGGCAGGTTGATCTCCGTCTCCAGGGTCGTGGACAGCTCCATCTTTGCCTTTTCCGCCGCTTCTTTCAGGCGCTGCAACGCCATCTTGTCCTTGGACAGATCGATCCCCTGATCTTTCCGGAACTCGTCAACAATCCAGTCCATGAGACGCTGGTCAATGTTGTCGCCGCCCAGGTGAGTGTCGCCGTTGGTGGACTTGACTTCGACGACACCCTCGCCCACCTCGAGAATGGAGATATCAAACGTGCCTCCTCCAAAATCGTAGACGGCGATCGTTTCGTCCTTCTTCTTGTCCAGACCATAGGCCAGGGCCGCCGCCGTCGGTTCATTCACCAGGCGCAGAACCTCCAAGCCGGCAATGCGGCCTGCGTCCTTGGTCGCCTGTCGCTGGCTGTCGTTGAAATAGGCCGGGACGGTGATGACCGCCTGCGTTATCTTTTCACCAAGATGTTCTTCCGCGGCCGACTTCATTTTTTGCAGAATCATGGCCGAGATTTCGGGCGGCGAATACGTCTTGTCCCCCACCCGGACGCCCGCATCCGTATTGGACGTTTCAATGACCTTGTAGGGCACCATCTTCATTTCTTCGCTCACCTCGGAGTACTTGCGTCCCATGAAGCGTTTGATGGAGAAGATGGTGTTCTCCGAGTTGGTTACAGCCTGCCGCTTCGCCACCTGGCCCACCAGACGCTCTCCCGCCTTAGTGATGGCGACGACCGACGGCGTGGTCCGCCCTCCTTCCGGATTTGTCACAACAACCGGTTCGCCCCCCTCCATCACTGCGACAACGGAGTTGGTAGTTCCCAAGTCGATTCCAATGATCTTGCTCATTCAGAAGCCTCCTGGCTATTGAAAATGGCTTGAAATGTCCCGAAACTGCCTGTGTTCACTGCCTTTTGCGATCTCCGGGCCACCACGCTGCCATATAGGATGTGAGTCTCCCATTGTCAAACTTTGAACCCGCGGGACTGGCCCACAACGGGAACCGCCGCGCGTAGTGAATTTGACGCCGGGAAGTAGCGGACTGTAGTCCTGGTGCGACCTGAGGTCGGCTTAAATCCGACCCGGTGCGGGACCGTTCCGAAGGTGTGGCCCAAATCATGTTGTTCAGTGCTATAATCCATGCTGAAGACGGTTTACGCGGATTTGAAGAACCACTCAGACCCCTCACGCCTGCACAAGGCAATACAAAATCCGAATGCGGGGCCCACTCCCGTGCCCACTGGCTCGCACTGGTTACGGGGGATTGCGTGGTGGATTGGATGGTCGTCGTACGGTTTCCTGCTGCTGCTGGTGGCCGCCGCCAGCGCCGGCGCCGGTTTGATCTTCGGCTATGCCTTTGACCTTCCCGCAGTCCAGCAACTGGAAAGCGTGCGTCCCGATGTGATCTCCTACGTCTATTCGGACGATGGGCGGTCCATCGGACAGTTTGCCATCGAACGGCGCATCCTGATTGGCTACGACCAAATCCCCGCGCGCTTCAAACAGGCTATTATCGCCACCGAAGATCAGAATTTTTTCCGCCACTCAGGTATTGACTTTTACCGTCTGGGGAGAGCGGCGTTGGAGGATCTCCTGGCATGGAAGAAGGCCCAGGGGGCAAGCACGCTGACACAACAACTGAGCAAGCTGCGGCTGACCAGCTCGGAGAAAACTTTCGAGCGCAAGATCAAAGATGTGGTTTTCGCGCTGCAGATAGAAAAATACTACTCCAAGGAACAGATTCTCACTTTCTACTGCAACCAGATATACCTGGGACGCGGCAACTATGGAGTGGCCGCTGCGGCCGATTTCTACTTCAGCAAGACCCCCAATCAGCTCACCCTTGCAGAGTGCGCCCTGCTTGCGGCCCTGGGACGCTCGGCTGTCTGGTATTCGCCGATCCTGCATCCGGATCGCGCGCTTGCCCGGCGCAATCTGGTGCTGCAGCGCATGCGCAGCGAAAAGTACATTGACCCGGCGCTTGCGGAAAAGACAATGAAGGAGCCGATCATGCTGAACATCCGCGATAACGCCAATTCCGTCGCTCCCTATTTTGTCGAGCTGGTACGGCAGAATCTGGAAGAAAGCTACAATACCGAAGAAATATGGCGGCGGGGATTACAGATATACTCCACCATAAATTACGACATGCAACTGGCTGCCACTGAGACGCTGCGCAAGGGGCTGCGGCGTTTTGACAAACTGAAGGGATGGCGCAAGCCCCAACTGAATATTCTCGACTCAGGAAACAGGCTGGACAGTTACGTCCACCCAGACTGGTCACAAAACCTGCGTCCCAGCCTGGTGGTTAATGGTCTGGTTTTGGAAGTCGACAGGGATTTCGCCGAGATTCGCGTGGGCCCCTACCGCGGCCGCATCGGCCGAAGAGAAATGGCATGGACAAAAAGAAAATCGCCCGCCGAGATCCTCAAAAGGGGAGACATCTGCGCGGTGGAGATTCAAAAAATTGACCGCGCCACGATGAGCATGCAGATCGGGCTTGACCAGATCCCTGAAGTGCAGGGCGCCCTGGTCTCAATCGAGAATTCCACGGGCGAGATCAAGGCCATGGTGGGCGGCTACGATTTCGGGCAAAGCAAGTTCAATCGTGCCACTCAGGCCTTGCGGCAGACCGGCTCAATCTTCAAGCCGATTGTTTACACGGCCGCGCTGGAGGCCGGGTTCAGACCGGACGATATCGTGCTGGACACCCGGGTGAACTTTGGAGAGTACTCCCCCGAAAACTATGACGGCGAGTACAAGGGGCCCATCCCGATTCGGAAGGCCCTGGCGGAATCGCGCAATGTCCCGGCTGTTCGAATCGCGGCCCGCATCGGCGTTCCCGGCATTATCGCCATGGCGCGCCGCTTCGGCATTACCAACCAATTTCAGCCTTACCTGCCCATCGCGCTGGGGGCCGGCGAGGTCACTCTGCTGGAAATGTGTTCGGCGTTTTCGGCCTTTCCCAATAACGGCATTCGGGTCTGGCCCTATTTCATCCGGCAGGTCCAGGACTACAATGGAATCAGCCTTCAATATCACTCCCCAAGGATCAGCGAGGTCGTCTCGGCCGACGTCGCCTGCAACATGGTGTCTCTGCTGCAGGGTGTGATTCAGTTTGGGACGTCAACGCAGGCGCAGGTCCTGGGGCGGCCCCTCGGAGGCAAAACCGGCACGACCAATGACTCCACCGACTCGTGGTTCATCGGCTTTACCCCTTCGCTCACCGTCGGAATCTGGACAGGCTACGACGCCAAGAGGACTCTAGGAGAGAAAATCACGGGCGCTTCACTGGCGCTGCCGATCTGGGTTGAATATATGCAGCGGATTCTCAAGGACAGGCCGGTCGAGCAGTTTCCGGAGTGCGGAGTGGAGGCCGGCTCGACGGCTAAGGCCGACAGGTCCCTGGCGCCGGCTGCCGGGACACCCGAGGCGGTTGCTTCCGCGGAGGCGACTTCATCCGCGCCGCTGCCCGTCGTCTCGCCGCCACAGTAGAAAGACGGTCAAACCCCGGTAATCGGCGAGGGCTCCGTCAGATTCAGTTTCGCCAAGTCCTTCAACACGGCATGGATGCGCTGCGCGCACTGTTGGATTTCCTCAAGACACTGGCGGGTGTCTGGCGGGAGCTTTTGCGCTCCCAGCAACGAAAGGTTGCCGACGATTCCGGTGAGAGGGTTGTAAACTTCATGCATCAGCACCAAGAGCATTTTGCGCGCCGCCTCATCTCTTTGTTCCCTCACCAGGGCCTGCCGCAGTTGTTCCTCCGCCCGCCTGCGTTCACTGATATCCTGCACCGCGGAACGAAGCCCGACGACTCGCCCCTCCATATCCCGCACCTGCCGATTCTGGACCAGAACAGGCACTTCCGCGCCGTCTTTTCGGAGATAGGTGCGCTCGGCGGACACAAGCGGCTGAGCGTCGCGCGTTCGGGCAAGGATCCAGCTTCGATGTCCCTCCCGCTGCTTGACAAAGTCCCAGATATAACGACCCAACATCTCCTCTTCGGTATAGCCAAGCATCAAGAGCTCTGAAGCGTTGACTCGCGTGATGCGCCCTTCGGTGTCAAGCTCCATGTAACCGACCGGCGCATTTTCGAAAAGGTCGCGAAATTCTTCCTCCGACTGCCACAACCTTTCCTGCATCTCACGGCGCAGACGGTCCAGTTCCTGCAACTCGGCAACCTGTCGGCGCAGAGATGCCAGTTCTTCGATGAGTTCAGTCTTGAACTTATCCTGATCCTGCATAATTCCAGAGGCGTGGCGAGCGGCCCCGCCTTGACGGCCGCTTCCAGACTACGGGATTGAACGCGCTATCCTTCCCCTCCCGGCGCAGACATCCTACAGAGCGAAAGAAAAGGAGAGTGGAGCCCCGAAGAGCAGCCTCTCAAATTGCCGGCGCTCCGGACGACTACCTGTCGCGCGAGACGATAAAATCAGGAACCTGCACCAGCGCCTGGCGATACACGGAATCTCGAAAGCCTTCCAGACTGCGCTTGGCCTTCTCGGCGTAGCCTATCGCTTTCCTGGAAGTGCGCTCCAGCGTTCCAAAGTCGTGCACCCAGCCGATGATCTCGTCCCGGTCATCGTCGGTGACTGTGGAAGACTTCAACAGCGCTTCAAGCTTGAGCGTGTGCCGCGGATCTCCCCGCTCCAGCAGATAAATCAGCGGAAGCGTCAGCTTGCCCTCCTTCAGGTCATTGATGACCGGCTTGCCAAGAACCGCCTCGCTGGAAGTGAAATCGAGCAAGTCGTCGATCAGTTGGAATGCCATCCCCACATTGAAGCCGTAATTGCCCAGGGCCTCCTCTTCAGCCGGCGACACATGCGCCACCATCCCGCCCAGGCGGGCGCAACCTGCAAAAAGGTGCGCCGTTTTCCGTTCCACCATCTCCAGATGGTCACGTTCGGTAATATCCGTGCGGCCGTTGCGCTCCAACTGAACCAGTTCCCCCTCAACCATTTTTCGGGTAATGTCGATCAGCAAATCCAGGATCTGGAAACTCCGCTCTTCCAAAGCCATGAAGAACGCGGTCATATACAGCCAGTCTCCCATCAGAACGGTGATCTCGTTGCCCCACTTGGCGTTGACCGAAGAACGGCCCCGCCGCACCTGGGCTCCGTCAATGATGTCGTCATGTACCAGGGTGGCAGTATGAATGAGCTCCATCACGCTTCCCAGCCGAACCGGATCATCCCCGTGACAGCCGCACATCCGGGCGCACAAGAGCAACAGGGCGGGGCGTATTCTCTTCCCGCCGCTGTTGTGCAGGTAGCGGGAGATGTGATCGACCAGTGAAATGCTGGAAGCGGACAGGCGCAGCAACTCCACCTCGACTTTTTCCAGATCCGGCGTGATGAGTCGGAATATATCCTGCGGCCCTGTCAGCGACACTTCCAAAGGCTGTACGGTGCGATCGGTCACGGCGCTATCTTATAATGAAAAACCGGCCATAATTCAAATGCTACTGGGTTCGGTAATTGGTAAACTCCATGTGGATTCCAAAGTCCCTGGCCCGAAGCAACCCGATCAACTGCTGCAAGGTGTCCCGCGAGTCGCTCGACACCCGCACGGAGTCACCCAGGATCGCCGCCTGCGCCTTGAGCTTTGATTCCTTGATTGCTTTCACGATTTCCTTGGCTTTTTCAACCGGGATGCCTTGCTGCAGCGTTATCGCCTGCCGCACCGCACCTCCGGCCGCGCTCTCCACTTTGCCGTAGATCAGGCCCTTGAGCGGGACATGGCGCTTGACCAGTTTCTGCTGCAAAACGTCGATCAAGCTTTTCATCTTATATTCATCGTCCGACAGAAGGACGATCTCGTCCTTCTGCAACTGGATGTCGCTTGAGGATCCTTTGAAATCAAATCGCGTCTTAACTTCCTTCATCGCCTGCTGGATCGCGTTGAGCACCTCCTGATGATCAATCTTGGATGCGACATCAAATGAATTCTTCATGGCTCCGGCTCCCGTCCTGACTTGAAAAGCAGAAAGTAATTCTCTGCGCTGGCTTGCTCCAGGCGCGCGCAGGGCTCCCGCCGCAATTCGGACAAGAAGCGCGTGACGTGCCGGAGATAGACCGGCTCATTTCTCCTGCCGCGCACCGGAACCGGAGCCAGATAAGGAGAGTCCGTTTCCACCAGCAGGCGGTCCGCAGGAACCCGGCGCGCCACCTCTTGCAGGTCCGTTGCATTCTTGAACGTCACGTTTCCCGCAAAAGATATGAAAAACCCGAGATCCAGACAGGCTCGCGCCATTTCCCAGCCGCCGCCGTAACAGTGCATCACTCCGGCGTTGGACAGCCGCCGCGCCTGGGTCAAAAGCCGCAGCGTATCCTCCCCGGCCTTGCGCGAATGGACAATCACGGGAAGCCGCCACTGGTAGGCCAGCGCGAGCTGGCGCTGGAAAACCCGCAATTGTGTCTCACGATCCGCGTGCAGGGTATGGTAGTCGAGTCCGATTTCTCCCCATCCGACCACCTTGGGGTGTCGAACCAGGCGCAACACCTCAGCTTCCACCGAGTTGTCATACCATCCCGCATCGTGGGGATGGACGCCGACGCTGGTATCGACCCTCTCCGACTGCTCCGCCAGGCGGATCGCTTCCTGCATGGACCGGCGCTTCCAATCCCCGGTCCCGATGCAGAGCATGCGCACAATCCCCGCCGCCTCAGCCCGCGCCAGGACTTCCAGGCGATCCTCGTCAAACTCCGGCCCTTCGATGTGGCAATGAGAGTCGACGAGCATCCTACTTGAGTTTCGCTCCGGGAGTCACATCTTCGGTGAAAGTGGCCAGAATCGGCACGTCATTCTCCGTTGCGGCCAGCACCATGCCGTTCGATTCGATTCCCATGAGTCGGGCCGGCTTGAGGTTGGCGACCAGAATGATCCTTTTGCCCAGGAGATCCTCAGGGGCGTACTTCCGGCCGATTCCCGCGACCACCTGCCGCTTTTCCCTCCCGATGTCAACCTCCAGCTTGAGCAGCTTATCCGAGTTTGGAACCCGTGCAGCCTGAAGAATCAACCCCGCCCGCAGGTCGATCTTGGAGAAATCGTCCAGAGTGATCCGGGTTTCAGTCGACGCTGCAGACGCTGCCTCATTCTGGGAAAGCCTTTCCAGAAAAGAGTCCTTGTCGATTCGCGGAAAAATCTGCTCAATGGCGCCGATCCGCGTTCCCGCAGGGAATTCTCCCCACCGCAACTGGTCCCATCGGGCCGACAACGAAGCGTGCTCCAGGCCGAGGCAATCCCAGATCCGCTGCGAGGTGAGGGGGAGCAGCGGGCGAAGCAGCAGGGCCAGGAGCCGGAGGACTTCAAGAGCATTGACCATTACCCGCTCCAGTTGCCGCCTTTGATCGGGATCCTTGGCCAGTTTCCAGGGTTCCTGAGCGACGATGTATCGGTTGGCTGCGCCAATCAGCTCCCAGATGCTCTCCAGCGCTTTGTGCAATTGATAAGCCTGAAAGTGCTGGTGGACCGTCTCAGCGGTCTTGTCAAACTGCTCCCGCAACTGCGGGTCATTGCCTCCCCCGGCCGGCGCCCGGCCGCCGCAATAGGTCTCGACCATCTTCAAACTGCGGCTGACCAGATTTCCAAGATCATTGGCCAGATCGCTGTTGATGCGCTGCACCAGCGCGTCAAAGCTGAAGTTCCCGTCCAGACCCACGGGGACTTCGCGCAACAGAAAATAACGAAGCCCGTCCATGGGAAAGACCTTCTCGAAGGCCAGCGGGTCGACAAAATTACCGCGGGACTTTGACATTTTTTCCCCCTGGGAGAGCCACCAACCGTGGGAAAGGATCTGACGGGGAACCTCCAGACCGGCTGCCATCAAGAAAGCCGGCCAGTAAACGGCATGGAACCGCAGAATGTCTTTTCCGATGATGTGAAGCTGGGCGGGCCAGTACTTTTCAAACCGCCCCGGATCGGCTCCAAAACCGATTCCGGAAATGTACGACGTCAGCGCGTCGAACCAGACATAAATAATGTGAGACGGGTCAAACTCTGCCGGAATCCCCCACTTGAACGAAGTGCGGGTAAAGCTGATGTCCTTAAGCCCCCCCTCTACGAAGCGGATGATTTCATTGAATCTTGCCGGCGGGACCACAAAATCCGGCCGCCGCCGGTAAAGGTCCAGAAGCTTTTCCTGAAACGCCGAAAGTCTGAAAAAGTAGCTCTCCTCGGTCATGAATTCGGTGGAACGGCCGCATTCGGGGCAGTCCACCTTCTGCTCCCCCTCGCCGGCATAGTTTTCGCAGTTGACGCAGTACCAGCCGCTGTATTTCCCTTTGTAGAGGTGGCCATTGCGGAACACGCGCGCCGACAACTCGTTCAGCGCCTGGCGATGACGCGGCTCGGTGGTGCGGATGAATTCATCATAATCGATTCCGAGCGCGCCCCAGGCTTTGCGGAACTCTGCAGAATTGCGATCCACCAGGGCGTGAACAGAGAGTCCTTCGGATGCCGCGGCCCTCTCCATCTTCAGGCCGTGTTCATCGGTGCCGGTCAAAAAGCAGACTTCCCTTCCCGCCAGGCGCTGATAACGCGCCAGGGTATCGGCAATGACCGTGCTGTAGGCATGGCCAAAGTGCGGCGGACCATTGACGTAGTAAATGGGAGTTGTCAGGTAATATGTGTTTGACACCGCTGCGCCTCAATTCTGCGACTCACCGCTTCCTCTCCGCCTTGTTTCCCAGTATGCGGCCATGGCTTCATTATAGACGTCCTTGAGCGGCGCCCCGGCGGCCTGGGCAAGCCGCTGGCAGTCCTCGAACTCAGCCGCGTAGTTAATAACATCCGAGCCCAAGCTTGCGATCTTGATCCGCACCTGCCCAAACCGTGTGATTACCGGAACGAAGCTGCGGTTGAGGATTTCGCGCCGCTTGGTCAGATACCGCACACCGAGTGTGGTGGTCTCCCGAAAAAGCATGCCGGCGATTTTCTCCCGCTGGGGGGCCTCGCACAGCACCGTCAGCAGGACTCCCGGGCGCCCCAGCTTCATCACAACCGGATGATAAAAAACGTCCAGAGCCCCTCCCTCGGCGATCAGGTGTTGAAGCAGAGGGCCATAAAACTGCGGGTTCATATCATCAATGTTTGTCTGCAGTTCAACGATTTCCTGCTCTCCCGGCTGGCCCTCGCCGGCCGGGCCGATGAAAATGCGCAGCAGATTGGGCGTCTCCCGGAAGTCGCGGTCCCCCGCCCCATACCCGATAAGACGCCTTCTTGCCGCCAGTGCTGCCGGAACGGGCCTGGCAAGCGCGGCCAGAATGGCGGCTCCGGTGGGAGTAGTCATCTCGCTCCGGACCGATCCGCTAAAGGTCTCAAAC
>JACQGG010000044.1 GCA_016199665.1 Acidobacteriota bacterium
ATCACCCTGGAACTGGGAGGTTCCGATCCGATGATCGTTTGCCCGGATGCCGACATCAAGCGGGCCGTGACCGGCGCCCAGATCGGCAGGTACTGGAATGCCGGGCAGGCCTGTCTGGCCGTAAAACGCCTTTACCTGTTTGAGGAAATCTACGATGAGTTCATGGCGGGTCTGCTCCCCAAAGTCGCCAACTATCGGGTCGGGGACGGGATGACCAAGCCGGATAAACCTTTTGTTCGGATGGGGCCGTTGCACACGGCGGCCCAGAGAGAGGAAATTGAGGATCAACTCGCCGATTCGGTCAAGAAGGGGGCGAAGGTCCTCGTTGGCGGCAAACGCCCGGAGGACAAGGCCCTCTCCTCCGGACACTTCTTTGAGCCGGCTGTGGCCGTGGATGTTCCTGAAGACAGCAAACTCGCAATTGAAGAAGTATTTGGTCCCGTTCTGCCCGTTTGGAAGGTGCGCAGCCTCAGCGAGGCGATTCAAAAAGCGAACCAGTCGCGGTGGGGGCTGGGCTCTTCCATCTGGACCATGAACTTGGCCTGGGCCAATCGGGCGCTGCGAGAGATCGACGCCGGAGTGACCTGGATCAACCAGATTCACTTCGGTTATGACGAACTGCCGTTTGGCGGGTGCAAAGCTTCCGGAATCGGCCATGAGCACGGCCCGGAGGCGGTGGACTACTACCTGGAGAGAAAAGGCGGCGTGTTTGGCGGCCTCGACTGGGAATAACCCGCGGCAGCCAGCGAGCGTCATGATGTGCTGCTGGGATGCCCGGCGACGCGACATCCTCAAGGGGCAACCCTCCGAACCGCGACCGTAAGGAAGCGGCGGGGAAAATGCCGCTCGTTGTCGCAATCTGGTTTCTTCCCTTCGCGAGCTCTGAAATGCAGTTGAAGACGGGCTCGCTCGGTTCAACAAACAACACGAGAGCATGAAGGAGACTGAAGTATGGCCAGGATGTTGATTGCCGGTCAGAGTGTTGATTCTGAGAGCGGTCGAACCGATGAGATCCGTAATCCGGCAACGGGAGAAGTCGTCGACACGGTTCCCAAGGGTACGTTGGGTGACGTCAGGAGAGCAATTGAGGCGGCGGATGCCGCTTTTCCGTCATGGTCCGGGACCCCTTCCAGCAGGCGGGGCGACATACTCTACGAAGGCGCCGCCCTGATCCTGAAGGAAAAGGACAACCTCGCGAGACTGCTCACCTGCGAACAAGGAAAACCTTTGCGGGAGGCTGGACTTGAGATCGAACGCCTGATTCACACGCTCCGCCACTATGCCGGGCTGGGAAAGGAGGTTCGCGGCGGGCATGTGCTCCTGGATCAGGGCCGATATGGCTTGATCTTGAAACTCCCCATCGGTGTGTGCGGCGCCATCGTTCCCTGGAATTTTCCGGTTGCGCTGATGGGCAACAAGATTGCGCCGGCGCTGCTGGCGGGGAACACCGTGGTGGTAAAGCCCGCCGGCACGACGCCGCTGGCCGACATTCGCTGCATCGAACTTCTGAACCAGGCAGGACTCCCTCCGGGCGCGCTCAACATTGTGACCGGACCGGGGAGTGTGGTGGGACAAGAGATTCTGGAGAACTCCAAAGTGCGGAAGATCGGCTTTACCGGCGCCACCGATACCGGCCGCCGCGTCATGGAAGCGGCCTCGCGCGAGATCAAGAGAGTCACTCTGGAGTTGGGGGGAAGCGATCCGATGATCGTGTGCGACGATGCGGATTTGGACAAGGCGGCCAGCGCTGCGTCGGCGGGAAGATTTTTCAACTGCGGCCAGGCGTGCCTGGCGATCAAGCGGCTCTACCTGTTTGAGTCCATCGCGGATGAGTTCATTGACAAGCTCGTCGGCAAAGCGCGAAAACTCGTTCTGGGAAACGGACTGGAGAGGGGAACAATGGTTGGGCCGCTGCACTCGGCGGCGCAGCGTCAGGAGATAGAAGAACAAGTCGAAGACGCGGTCAAACGGGGCGCGACGGTGCTCTTCGGGGCAAAGCGACCCGTAGGGGCAGCCTATGAGAAAGGGTTTTTCTACCTGCCGACCCTTCTTACCGATGTAGACGAAAGCTCGCGTGTAGTGCAGGAGGAAGTCTTTGGTCCGGCGCTTCCCATCATTCGAGTTAAGGACCTGGATGAAGGCATCGCCAAGGCCAACAGCTCCATCTTTGGTCTGGGATCCTCCATCTGGACACGAGATCTCAGGAGCGCCATGATCGCCGGCGAAAGGATACAGTCCGGTTACACCTGGATCAATTCCCACCAGATCATATACGATGAATTGCCCTTCGGCGGATTCAAGCAGAGCGGCGTGGGCAAAGAGCACGGCATCGAAGCCCTGGACCACTACACGGAAACAAAGTCGGTGGTCATCGCAGTCTAATGTCGCGTTCGGCGCAATGACGACCCGCATGCGCGGCTGGTACTTCGAAGAGTTTGAAGTGGGACAGCAGTTCCGCTGGGGGCCGCGCGCCATCACTCAGGACGATGTCGCCGCTTTTTCAAGGCTCACCGGCGATTTTAATCCCTTGCATGAGAACGAAGAGTTCGCTGCCCGGAGTGTTCACGGCGGCAAGATTGTACAGGGGGCGCTGCTGGTGTCGCTGGTCATCGGGATAACGGCGCAAGTGGGGTTGTTTGAGGGCACCGCGCTGGGGTTGCTGGAGATCCGCTGGCGCTTCAAGAAGCCGCTCAAGGTCGGGGACAGCATTCGCTGTGAGATGTCGGTCATCGGGAAAAGCCCGACGTCCAAGCCCGACCGGGGTGTGATCACGCGCCATTACAGCATACTTAACGGCAAAGGCGATGTTGTCTCAGAAGGAGAGCTTGCCATCATGGTGAGAAGGCGCAGCGCCGTGG
The DNA here is from genome assembly GCA_016199665.1 of Acidobacteriota bacterium. Taxonomy (GTDB): domain Bacteria; phylum Acidobacteriota; class UBA6911; order JACQSX01; family JACQSX01; genus JACQSX01. The sequence continues at coordinate 2,859 of JACQGG010000044.1, forward strand.
GAAGCCGGGGGGAGAAGTAGAAGACTTTGTGAGCCACGCGGGCCAGCCCGCGTTCGTCAGCGAACCGCGACCGTCAGGGA
>JACQGG010000048.1 GCA_016199665.1 Acidobacteriota bacterium
GGACCGCCTGGCAGAGGCCCAACGTTATCTGGATGCCGCCAAGGCCAAAGTGGCGGAGACCGGATGGGGCAATCAGGCGGAACTGGCGCACCTGCACGACTCCCTGGCGCACCTGCAATGGTATGGCCTCCAGTTCACTGAGGCGATTGCTTCCGTGCACACCAGGCTGAGTCTGTCCGCGAAGACCGGCGCGAGCAATCCACCGGCGGGCTATGAAACGGTGGCGCTGGACACTTTGTTGCTGGGTGATTGGGAGCGAACGGTGGATCAGGAATATCGGCGCCTCAGTGATCGAGGCGGCGTTTTTGACGCTTCCGGCTCTCATCTTTGACTCTGCGACTACCACCTGGATGGTGGGTTCGAGTATGCGAAGGCGAGCCGGCTGGTCAAAACCCTCGGGACCCAGGCGCGCCGGGCCGGGGCCCTGCGCACCCTGGCCTACTGCCACTGCTGCGCTGGAACGGCGGCATACTTTCAGGGCAAGTTGGGTGAAGCGGTTAGAAATCTCTCTCGAGGAGCCGGTCTGTATCGCAAAATCAACGCCCCCGGCGAGGAGGCGATGGCGCTTCACAGACTGGGCATGGCCAGGACAGCCGTGGGCGAATGGAGCCGGGCCTGGCGCGATCTGAACTGCGCGTTGAAATTAGCTCAAAGCCCCGGCCGGCAGGGTCACCTCAGCAGGCGCATCTGCGCGGCGCTGGCGCAGAATCGTCTGGAGGTATCCGACGACTCAAGGGCCCTCCATTACGCTCAGCAAGGCCTCCGTCTGGAGCAGGAGCAGGGCGCCTGCCTGATTTGCGGGATCCTGCTCTATCCGGTGGCGGCGGTGGCTCATGCTGTGACGGGAGAAATAGAGCGGGGGCGAAATCTGGCGCAGTTGGCCCGCAGCCTGGCGGACAAGTACGGCAGCAAGTTTTTCCTAGGCCTGGCCCATCAGGCAGCAGCCAGAGTCGAGGGGGCCGCCCAGGAGTGGGACCCTGCCTTGGCCGCCGCCAACCAGGCCCAGAAAGCCTTTGCAGAGATTTCTCAGCCTTACGAAATGGCTCGAACCCACTTGCTTCGGGCGTCGCTCCAAATGCAGCGGAACGAAAAGAAAGATTTCCTCTCCGCGGCGGCTGAGCTAAAGGCCGCGCAGAAGCTCTTCACCCGCATCGGAAGCCGGATCTGGGCGGCGCAGGCCGGAAGATTGCTTCGGAAATTGGCCGGTCGAAAGAAGCCCTCCGTCGCCGCAATGCAGAGTTCTTAGGGCGGTATTAACACTCCTGAGCGGTCCTCCATGACACCAAGGACTGATGCATTGGAAAATGCGCATTGGCAATACAGAGAATGCGCCGAGACATTTTCTCTGCGCTGGTCTCCGCAGTCTCTGCGTGGCAAGAACGGGAAGTTTCCGGGAAGTGCAACCGGATACAAACTTACCCCTGGCAAAGGAGATGAGCCAATGAAACAGAGACGGACTACACGGCTGGGCGGGGTCGTTTTCCTTGTGATGTCTACCTTGAGCATACTTTATGCCCAACAAGAGCCTGCGGCGCACGAACACGGGCAAGCAGGAGCCGCCTCGTCCATGGAGCAATCGCACACTGTTTTCTGACCGACCATGAAAACGGGGCAGTTGTGCTCCCACGGAACTGCCAATGTGCTTCAAGTCTCCGGGACCGGGAAAGATCGCTGGATTGAGGCTGCCCGGGAATATAACCGGGCGGTTGGAGCCGCCACAAATCAGCTCCTGGAGAAATCCAAGACCTTCCTCACACCCAAGGAGCAGGCCCTCGTGGAGAAGTGGTTCGCCAAAGGTCTCAATGCCGAGCTTAACCACTTGCTGGCAAAACAGTGAGCGGGAAAGCTCAATGCTGCGGGGGCTGGACAAATCCACTGTCCGGACCCCCCGCTTGGGTGGGGAAAGCAATTTCCGGCCAAATTCGGGAGGCAGGACAATGCGATTAACGAGAGTGAGTGGCGTCTTTTGGTTCTTAGTCCTGGCTGCTTCGGCCTGCCAGAAGAGCGCCGAACCGGGCCGGCCGGTCACCCTGATCGGCGAGGTGGTCGATTCGGCTTGCTTCATGATCCACCCCCATGAGGGATCGACCGGTCCGGCTCACGAGGACTGCGGCAAGGCCTGCGCGGCGCGCAACGTTCCGCTTGCCATCCTCAATGAAGGCGAGCGCCAGATTTATTTCGCGGCCGACGGAAACAAGCAACTGCTGCCATTTCGCGGCCAGCGGGTGCGGGTAACAGGGACGGCGATAGAGAAGTCTGAGCCGCTGGAACTGAAGATGCCTGTGGGAGAAAAGAATCAAATGATCGTGCGCGTGGAGGGCGGCTACCGGGTGGTAACCATCGAGACGATCTCCAAGATCTAGGCCCAAAGCCGGCAGGAAGCATCCGGACAATGGGCACTGCTTGGCAACCTGCATGGGATTGATCCGATAAGCGGGCGTCGCTTGCGGCGTATCTGGATATACCGGCAGGCCGAGCCCGCGGATATAGCTGGGGGCTGAAGATTTAACGGTCGCGTCTGCCACGGGCATCGTGGATAGCCTGCCAACTTTCGGCTGCCTATCCAGCTATCGTGACCCGTATAATTCAAATGCGTCACGCGAGGATCGTCGTGACCGCATGAGGGTTCGAGTCGCTGACATGCACCGATGAACGAACGACGATAAATTCGAAAGCTTTTGATCAAATTTAACAAGCAGCCCGCACGGTCATTCCCAAACTCACGGCATCGGGTCAATGCACCAACGACCCATGGTGTCTACCTGATTAGGGACCGCCGCGATCGCGTCGTGCACGTCGGACGCACGGTTCGCGAAAAGAACGGTTTGCTTCAGCGTTTGCGCGACCATCTCGCTGCTCAGTCTTCCTTTGTTCAGGCATACCTCAACGGCAATGGGCGCGAACTGAGAAACGGCTTCAAGTTCCAGTATTTGGAAGTCTCGAACGACCGTAGACGGGCGCTACTCGAGTACTGCGCGACTGCGTGGCACTGTCCAAAGCATCTCGGCCTTGGTGCAAGTCGTCGCAGGAAGCGACCGTGACGCACAACTCTAGCTGGTGCGGACGGGCCGCAAGCAGCGCGCTACCATCAACCACCATACCGGCCCGCCGCACAGCACGGCGTTAGCCATCAAGAGGAATGACTTGCCGAGTTTGCCATACGAAGGTAGGATGAGGACATGAGCAGCCCAGCTATCGACATCGAGAAGATGTCACCCGAGGAACGCCTGCGTCTGATTGAAGCCTTGTGGGAAAGCCTTCGCAGCAGGCCCGAGACCCTCCCGTTGACCGAGGCGCAGCGGGAGGAACTTGATCGCCGACTTGATGAGATGGACGGGGGCGAGAGCAAAACGATCCCCTGGGAGGAGGTCAAGCAGCGGCTCCGTGATCGCTCCGAGTGACGCGAGCCGGGTTTCGGCCGGCGGCTTCTGCCGACGTCGACGCCGCGTATGAGTGGTACCAGGAGCAACGTCCGGGCTTGGGCGACGAGTTTGTCGTCGCGATTGATGCGGCCGTTGCATCAATCCTTGCTTTCCCGGAGGCCTACCCGGTTGTCCATCGCGGTGTACGTCGCGTGCTGCTGGAGCGCTTCCCGTACGGTCTCTACTACCGGCTCACGGGTCAGCGGGCAATCATAGTTGCCTGCATGCATGCAGCGCGAGATGCCAAGGTGTGGCGTTCGCGGCTTGATGGCTAACACGCGCGTCAACCCGCCGGTCCGCCCGCGAACGGCTGTGCTGGTGCGCGATGATGTGCCAGGACGGCCCGCGGGTTACGCGCACCGTTGGCCAGACGCCCAGAACGGCAACGGTTCTCGACCTGTTGCGCTATAATCCCGTCACATAGGAGTACCAATGGCCAAGACTGTCGCTGACATGACCGCAACCGAACTGCGGCAATTAGTAAGTTCCGTGGTGGAAGAGAAGCTGGTACAGCTTTTGGGCGATCCCGATGAAGGTTTGGCGCTTCGCGAGAATGTACAGAAGCGGTTGATGCGGCAAAAGCGGGCCGTCGCAAAAGGCGACCGCGGAGAGTCACTGGAAGTGGCCGCTCGGTGGCTCAAACTGGTCTGAGCGTGTTCACTCCTCGCATTCTCAAGAACGCGAGCCGCCAACTCAAGAAGCTTGATCGCCCGGTCGCAAGCCGAATCGTGGATCAAATCAAGATGGGCGAACATTTTGAGGAGATCACTCCTGAGGCGTTGAAGGGTGACTTGGCCGGCCTCTTCAAGTATCGCGAAGGAGACTACCGCATCATTTACCAGCTACTCCCCAAAGAGAAGGTGATCCTCATTCATGAAATTGGTCACCGGAGCGACATCTATAAGAAGGCAAAACTCTGAGAAGCTGGCCAACCCGCCGCTGGAGCCGACCGCTGAAAAGCGCGGCGGCTCAGCGGCAAACCGTTGGGCGGCGGATCGAGAAGCGGGACGCGCTATGAAGAAAGTGCCAGATTCCGCGCATGTAGAGCACGCGCGAGTCAGGCGACCAGGGCGCTCCAGGGCGGCGTGATATGACTTTTCAATTTGCGGCTGCCGTGCAGGCTTCATAAGGTTCGATCCGTGGGGAGTAAGGCCAGTCTATTTCAGACCAATCGCGCAGCGCACGATTTTCAGTTCGGCGGCTGCCTGCCGGGCATGACGAAGGTGAGCCAGAGGGATTGGAAATTATCAGACCCTGAGGTAGCGCGCCACCGGTAGCTCTTTCCCCCCAAGTAGAAGATTGGTTTTTGTGGAGTGCCGACTATACTATTAAGGACGATGCGTTTCCGACAAACCCTTATCCTGTCCCTTCTTGCCTGCCTCCTCAATGCCACCGGCTTCGCTCAGGACAAGGCGATTGTGTGGTATACCGATCTGGAGAAGGCAAGCGCCGCGGCCAGGGAAACAAATCAGGGCATGATGCTTGATTTCTGGGCGGACTGGTGCGCCCCCTGCCGGGTGATGGAGAAGGAAGTTTACACGGACAAGGAATTGATCGCTGCTTCCGCAAGATTTGTCTTTGTGAAGCTCGACTTTGACAAGCAGGAGGAGCTGGCCAGAAAATACAGCGTGGATTCATTGCCGGCTCTGGTCTTTACCGATTCGTACGGCACGGCCCTTTTCCACTCCAGCGGACTGATCAGCGCCAAGATTCTCACCGAGCTGATTCGTTCTCTGCCGGACGATGTGGCAGACATCAACCGTCTGGGCAGGCTTCTGGCGCGGGACAAGAATAACTTTGATGCTTTGGATGGGATGGGGGCGCTGTTGAAAGGGGCCGGGCTCTACCGGAAAAGCAATGAGTACTACAGCGAGGCCCTGAAAAAAGACCCGGTCAGGAGAAATATTCAGAAGAAGGAATCAATTCTGGTGGCGATGGGATTCAATCATCTGGAGCTCAGGCAGTCCAGAGAAGCGGTCAAAGTGTTTGAGAAATGTATCAAAGAATTCCCCGGCAGCGAAAACAGGCCCCTCTTCATGCTCGGCCTGGGGCAGGCGCACCGGGTCCTGGGAAACACACAGAAGGCCCGGGCGTTTTTGAAAGCTGTGATCGACGAACATCCACGGAGCGACGCATCCCGGAAAGCCAAAGAAACTTTGGATTCGCTGTAACGATTTTCCTTGCTAAGGAGAGAGAAATTTAATGGCAAAGCTGCGCCTGACAATCGCCTGTGGAAATTATGACCGAACGCGAGCGCTGATGGACAAAACAATAGAACCGGAAGGGATCGACCTGAACTATATTCCCCTGGTCGCAGGAGAAACTTTCTGGCGTATGCTCAACAACGAGGAGTTTGACGCTTCAGAAATGTCCCTGTCGTCCTACACCAATCTGCGCTCGCAGGGAGACAACCGCTTCATCGCCCTGCCGGTCTTTCCCTCCCGAATCTTTCGCCATTCCTGCGTTTATATCTCCGCCGGCTCCGGCATCAACCGGCCTGCGGATCTCAAAGGAAAGCGTCTCGGAGTTGCCGATTACCAAATGACAGCCGCCGTCTGGGTGCGGGGTTTTCTCCGGCACGACTACGGAGTGATGCCGGAGGATTTGCATTGGGTGACCGGCGCTCCGGTTCATTCGGGGGTCCAGATGCCGGCGGCCCTCAAGCTCGAGCAAGTCAAGGGGAGCCGGCATCTGGATGAAATGCTGGAAGCGGGAGAAATCGACGCCCTGATCACGGTCGCCTTCCCGCGCCCGTTTCTGTCCGGTTCTGCGCGCATAAAGCGGCTGTTCCCCAACTACCGGGAAGTGGAAACGGAGTATTATCGCCGGACAGGAATTTTCCCCATCATGCACACCTTCGTTCTGAAGACCGGGCTTTTTGAGGCCAGTCCCTGGGTCGCTATCAGCTTGTACAAGGCGTTTTTGCAAGCCAAAGAGCTCAATTACCGGCGCTTGTATGACAGCAACGTGCTGGCGGCCAGCCTTCCCTGGCTTCTCGACGAAATCGAAAGCTGCCGCCGCATCTTCGGCCAGGACATTTGGAGTTACTCGGTCGAAGGCAGCCGGCCGACGCTGGAGGCTTTGGTCCAATACCTGGATGAGCAGGGCCTCACCCGCCGAAAGATGGCGGTCGAAGAGCTGTTTGTCCCGACCATCCAGGAGCACTTCGCCAACTATCTCCGGCTGACAGGCGAAGTGCGCTGAACCGGCAAGCGCAAAATACAGTCCGGCCGGACCGCCGCCGATGTGGATGATCCTACCCCGTGCTTGCGTCAGGGCGCCTCGGAGTTTGCCCGCTGAACCCTTGTCGAATCGAACCGGCCCGTCACCTTCTGGCGGCCTCCGGAAGACGGGAGCGGCTCTTCGCGGTACTTGCCAAGAGCGGCCATCACCGGGGTGTCGTGAATCGAGAACATGACGGCCCGCTGGTCGTTCAGTGCATTGAGATGCTCGTGAGCCGCCCAGCTCGGCACGACGAACATGTCTCCTTGCTCCCAGTCGAAGCGGATGCCGTCGATGACCGTCGCGCCGCGCCCCTCGAACACGTAATAAACGGCGCTGCTGGTGTGCCGGTGGGCCTGGGTGTGGGCGGCGGGACGGAGCATTTGGATCCAGCAACTGATCGTGTCCATGACGGATCGACCGGTGTGCGGATTGGTATACTCCAGTGCCACGTCGTCGAACGGGCTGGAGTCCACCCGGGAAAGGTTGAGGAGAGCGCGCTCGGTCAGCTCCCATTTGTAAGCGAATATCGGCGGATACCGATCGCTGCGCGGTTCCCACGCGGGCCGCAACTGGCCAACGCCGTATTTCATTACCGAGCCATCGAGCACCTGGGTAACCGCCTGCTGCTCGCCGGCGTGCGGCTCGAAGAAGTTGGCGTCCAGATAGTTATTGAGAGGGATGTCCAGGCCATCCATCCAGATGGTCGGCTCGTCGGCGTCGCTCCCGTGATCATGCCAGTACCATGGAGGATTGATCACCATGTCGCCGCGCCCGAGATAGACCTTGTCACCCTGAACTGTGCTGTAGCCGCCGCGGCCGTCAATGATGAACCGTACCGCCTGCGCCGTATGCCGGTGCGCGGGTGCAACCTCGTGGCCGTTGAGCCACTGGACGGCGGCCCAGAGCGTCGGCGTTGCGTACGGTGCGCCGCCCAGTCCCGGATTGCTCAGCGCCACCGCCCGCCGATCGCCGCCGCGCTCGATCGTCACAAGACGGCCGGAGCGGCTCGCCACGTCGAACAGTTCCTTCCATTTCCAGAGCCACGCCACTGATTTCGGACAGGGAACCGGCGGCAAGATGCTGCTTTCCAGCTTCCACAGCGGCGTCAGGTGCTCGCGCGCCATGTCGTCATAGAGCCTTGCAAGCTCAGAGTCGGACATTAACAGGCTCCCCGCAGTTGTCCCATCATACAACTCTTTTCCCAAGCATCCGATTTAGGTATGCGAGTCTCCTCACGAAAGCGCCCGAAGGGGCCAGAGACGCAAGCAACTTCCTGACCTACTCCTCTTCGTAGACGGCCAGGGTCGCTCCCTGCTGTCGCTCTGTTCTCCAAAAGAGGAAGACCTTCGACTCTCCAGCCGCAAGACGTGTGAGACTGGGCGGTGGTTCTTGGCCGTCCGGAATTTCGCGTTCCTCAACGACGACTCCGTCCTCCTTACGACACAATAATGCTTTCATTGGCACCCCCCCCCTTTCCCGCGATCAATCTTAACCCATCCAAGCCCTCCATTTTTAGCCTTCTTACTTAGATGGGAACGTCCCACTCGTTTCCGTTTCTTGTTCGAGCCGCCGGGAGAGTCACGCCGTGCTTTGGGGACGGGAAAAAAGGGAAACGAGGGAGACGTCCCCGTTTTTCCCCTACGGGGGAGGCTTGCGGCGGAGCGGTTCGGGAACGCGGCTGCGGTCCTGGGCGCCGACCTGAACTTGGAATTTCACCGGAATCTTCTGCGTCAGATAGCAGGCCTTGTCGTCGCACGCCTGATATTCGAATATCCCCGCCAACTCAAGCTCCGCGCCCGGTTTTACCACCGGGCCGCCGTCGGTGGATCCTGCCGCGAGGGTGATGTCGCGCGTAAAGCGCACTTTCCCCGTATAGACGGGAACCCGCTCCTTGATTGCCGGAAGATACAGGATCTCGGACCGCGGGAACTCTGTCGGATGCACGGTAAACTCCGGCTTTTCTTCTATCGTGAACGAGACGGCGTGATACCCTTTGACCCCCGGAGCATAGAGATGCATCTTGCGCTGCAGGCTGACCTCGGCCACCAGCGTGATGCGACTGCCGGGGCGGCGCTCCCGGTCTCCGCTCAAGTAAGTCGTCAGGGTCAGATGGCGCGTCCGGGTTTCAGTTCGCCGGCCCCCGGCCAATCCGAACTCCCGCGTCAAAATGGCGTCTCCGGTGAACCGGTTGCGGTAATTCTCTTCGAAGTATTTCTTCTGAACTCTGCCGCCCGCATCCACGATGTAAATACCGGGAAAGGGGACGCCATACCAGGCGTGGTCGCGCGGGACGTTGCTGTTGAATATCCCGAAGGATCGAATGACTGAGGAGTCAGAATCAGAGAGAAGCGGATAATGAATTCCCACCCGCCCGGTAAAATGCCGGAGAATCTCGCCGCTGTCGTAACTGATTCCGGCCATTCCCAGGCCCTGCCGCCTGAATTTCTCCCTGGAGCGCTCCAGCTCGACGAGCTGGTTCTTGCAGTAAGGTCACCAGTCGGCGGAACGGAAAAATATCAGGACGGCGCCACGAGGTCCCTTAATGGTACTGAAGTCCTGCTGCTTTCCAAACTGATCCAACAGTTGAAAGGACGGAACCGGCTGGCCGACTTCAATGCCGGTTTTGACATCCTTATTCGGTTCAAAACTGCTCTCCCGCCCGCCGCTTTGGCCGAAGGCAGACAGACAAAATACCCAGAGTACGGTCCCGGCGAGAACGGCGCGCGCCCCATTCACCCTGGCTGGGCCGGTGCGTTGCTTAAGCATTTCGTCGAAGGTCTGAGAATCTAATATCTTCCATTCCACAAGCGGAGAACCCGTTTTCACAAAGTCTCTCACAAGGCGGGGACATTTCAAAGTTCCGGCCCGCACTTCTCACAAATTTCTTACCGGGCCGGGAGCCCGGCCTGCCGCGCCGCTCCAGGTGCCGGCCAGCAACGCCTCCACCGCCCGGGCGCCGCGATCGATCTCGGCCCGCCGGATGCAGGCGCACACGTAGTGGTCCGGCCGCAGCAGGAGCAGACAATCCGCGTGGTCTGCCAGGACCTTTTCAAACGCATCATCCTCCTCAAAGACGGTCGTGACCCCCGGCGCCGCTGCCGCACCTGCCGGCGCAGGCATCACGGCAAGCCGGCAGGCCCCAAGCTGCTCCCAGACCGCCTGGCCGGCGGAAGCGAATGCCAGATCCGGCCTGGCCGTCCGCGCCAGCAGCACAAAGCGGTTGCCGAGCACCTGATCGAGCTGCATGCGCCGGCCCGACGGCGTCCGTACCCATGGCTGGGGGAACAGCCGGCCAACTAGCGCTTTGCGCCCGCCCCGGTTGTCAGCCACCACGAACCCGGAGCGAAACTGCGGCTTCGGCTTGTATTTCATCTGGGTGATGTAGTCTCGCGCTGCAGGACAGAGCTGCAGCGCGAGGAAACCGCTCCGCATCAGGAGTCCCGACAGACGGCTGCGCGGCGACATGACTCTTCCCATGCGCAACGCAAGCTGGATCATCTGCCACACATGGCCGCGGCGCTCGCACTCGTAACTGTCCAGCAAACCGGGGCCGGCCCGACCCCGCTCCACCGCCGCCAGCTTCCATGCAAGATTGTGCGCGTCACGCATCCCGCTGTTCATCCCCTGACCGGCAAAGGGAGGAGTCAAGTGAGCTGCATCGCCGGCGAGGAACACCCGGCCCTGGGACCAGCGGCTTGCCAGCCGGGCGTGAAAGCGGTAGACCACCTTTCGCCGGATCACGCTGTGCGGGCCGGCGCCGTGGGTTGCCAGCAGCCGGCCGACGGTTGCCGGCTCCAGGAAATCTTCGTCGCGCTCGTGCGGATGCAACTTGAATTCAAACCGCCGCGTGCGATGGGGTCCCGGCAAAGTGATACCGGGCCGGCGCCAGTTGCAGTACACCTCGGTGTGAGGCGTCTTATTCTCGCTGTTCTCAAGGTCGATGATCAGCCAGCGCTCACTGAACGTCGTGCCCTCCATGGGAATGCCCAGGCGTTCCCGCACCGTGCTGTCGGCGCCGTCGCAGCCGACCAGATAATCGCAGCCGACCGCGCGTGTTTCCCCCTGGATGTTCCGGATCTGGAGTAAGACTCCTCCGCCGGACGATTCGAATGTTTGGAGAGACCATCCGTAAAGCGTCGTGACGTTGCTGAACCGCCGCAGGCCCTGGCGAAGCTGCCCCTCCAGCACCGGCTGCCGGAAAGCGTTGCGGCGGGGATAGCCGTAGGGCCTGCCGGCCGGTTCGACCTTCGCAAAACACCTGCCGCCGGTCGAGTAGTAGCGAGATCCATAACCGGGAACGATTTCCTTGACGATCTCGTCGGCCAGTCCGATGGCCTGCATGGTGCGCAGCGATTCATCGTCGATCGAAACCGCCCGAGGCTCGGTAACCGTCGCCGCATTGCGCTCCACCAAAAGCAGGCCAATGCCCTCCTGGCCCAGCAGGTTGGCCAGCGTCAGTCCGGTCGGCCCGCTGCCAATGATCGCGACCGGATAATGCGGGCCCGGCGTTTCCATTGCCGTCGCGTCCTCCGCGCACGCCCCGATTGATGCAACCCGACCATCGAGGTAACTCCCTTCGGGTGCAAGGTCAATTTGACCGCCTATGCGAAGGTCACCCCGCCGGTGACAAACAAATCGAATCTTCGGAGCGCTGCAATCGCGCTGAGCGCTGCGAGAAAGCTCGTTTTCGGGTTGTCCGCCATGGGAAGATTCTTCAACTGCAGCCGCATCTCTCCAAAACTGCCGTGCATCTCGATCTCGTGGACGTTGCTGTTGATCGTGGGGTCGGCTACGATACGCACTCTGGTGGCCTCAGGCCCTGGACCTGCAATGCTCAATGCAATGGATACATTGATATTCTTTGGATAGAGCCGGATTGCCTCTGCGGCAGACCCCTCAAAAACCGTGAAGGGCGCTTTCAGGTTTCCCAGATCCGGCCGATCGCCCGGCAGACCCACCGGTGATTCGAGCGCAGCGGGCGGTTTGCGTGTTGTAAGCCTCACCCGTTCAACGCGGTCTTCCATGGCCGCACGAATCACGTCCAGCCCGCCGATCGCGCCCGAGGGAATACACACCTGCAATCTGCGCTGGCGACAAAGGGATTGCAGCCGGCTGAGAAACGATTTCTCCACCAAAACGCCGACGCTCATCAGCAGCAGATGCTTGTTGCTCTCCAGCACAGCCGCGGCATATTGGCGCGCCGCGGCGGGGCTCGCGGCTTCTAAGACCAGATCGACATCCGACTGAAGCAACGTCGGAAAATCGGTGGTGTATTCACACCGATACCGGGCGGCCAGGCTTGCCAGATGCCCGCCTCTCTCCTCCAGATCAAAGAGGCAGGTAAACCGGCAATCCGGCACCCGTTTCTCATGGTTGACGGCCTGAAGCAGAAAACTTCCGATAGCGCCACAGCCAATAAGCCCCAATTTCATAAATCCTCTTCCAGGCTTCCATTCTCCTTCGCCGAACGGAGCAACAAAGCTGCGGCGCCTCCGCCAAAACCGAGAGCGGTCACCAGCACGGTCCGGATCTTCTTGACCACGGGCGGGGCCGGCCTGACACCTGGAATAATGTTATGGGCAGTGGCATACGGCAGACCGGGAATCAGGCCCTGTCGCATGCATTCGACGGCCATCGCCACTGAGAAACTCGGGGACGCGGCCAGCATATGGCCGGTAGACCATTTCAATGCCGTGATGGGAATTTCCGGCGGAAGTAATTTCCTGTATGCGTTGACTTCTGCCTGATCCCCGTTTGGGGTCCCCGCAAAATGGCCGATGACCAGATCAGGCCAGGGCCGCCGGCAAAGGACACGGGCAAGACACCGCTGCAAGGCGTCTGCGTTTTCACTGATGCCCGTCAAAGTTTCCGTTTCACTGGCCTGGGCAAAAGCGACAATCTCAGCCAATGGCGCGATATTCGGACCTGGCAGGGCGTCGGTGGCTTCCAAGACAAAGAGCACGGCTCCTTCTGAAAGTACCGTTCCATCTCGGCCGGGTTCACCCGCCTGGAGCGGATAGCGGTGCCTGTTGTGCGACAGCAGATGCAACCGGTCAAGACTGCCGACTGTGAATCCAGTGAGACAGGCCTCAGACCCGCCTGCGATAAAGCCCGGCGCCTGGCCCGCATGGATCAGGCCGAAGGCGGTGCCGATCGCGGTCATGCCCCCCATACAAGCCGCCGACAACGAAAATACCGGCCCCCAACATCCGTTTGCGGCGGCGACGGCGGAGGACAACGTGACACCCGTCGTGACCGGACTCATGCTGGGACTGGACTGATGCCGGGACAAGTAATCGAGGTGATACTTTTCAAAGCTGATGGCCGCGCCCCGGGAAGTTCCAACAATGACCCCCAGGCCGCGGGTGTCAGCGCCATTGCGTCCGGCAAGCGCGCTTTTTCCCGCTGCAATCGCCATCAAAGCAGTTCTATCGAGCCGGCGGGCATAGCCTCGGATCTGCCCCTCTTCCCCGTTAAACTGAACCGGCCCAAGCGGCACCCCCAGATCCTCATCGAATCTGAATCCGGTGACGCCCCGGGCCAGCGCCTCAAAGCAGGCTTGAGGACTGGTTCCCGTCGGAGTCAGCAACCCCATGCCGGTGATCCCAACCCTGACGGCCATAAAAGGACCTTAAAAGACCACGACCGCAACGCCCACGCTGCTAGCCCGCACTTCTCACAAATTTTCTACTACGCCCATGAGGTCCGATTGCGGGCGGCCACACCC
>JACQGG010000045.1 GCA_016199665.1 Acidobacteriota bacterium
ATGGCGGCGCAGGGACTCGAACCCCGGACACTGCGGATATGAGCCGCATGCTCTGACCAACTGAGCTACGCCGCCGCAAAAGAACAGTATGGTAGCAGATTTCCGGAGAACAGAAAATGTAGACAACTAACTGACTGCTGAAGACGGACCACTCGATTTGGAAACTTGCGATCTGCGAAAATCTGCGATTTGGATTTGCGATCTGCGATCTGTGATCCATGATCTATGATCTGTCATATCTGCGATCTGCGATGTCATTCCCGCTCTTCTACCACTGGCACAGGCCCATCGTACTTTGCTAGAGTCTTCGAGTGATGTTTGACACGATCTTGAAGAAGATAGTGGGAAGCCAGTCGGAACGTGACATGAAGCGGCTGGCCCCTTCCATTGTCGAAATCAACCGCCTGGAACCGGCCATCGCCGCTCTTTCCGCCGAGCAGCTTCGCGCCAAGACCGGCGAGTTTAAGGAAAAGTTGAATCGCGGCGCGACGCTGGAGGATATTCTCCCGGAGGCGTTCGCCGTAGTCCGCGAAGCCGGCAAGCGGACTCTCAACATGCGCCACTACGATGTCCAGCTTATCGGCGGCATTGTGCTCCACCAGGGAAAAATCGCCGAGATGAAAACCGGCGAGGGGAAAACGCTGGTCGCCACGCTTCCCGTCTATCTGAACAGCCTTGAGGGCAAAGGAGTGCATGTCGTCACGGTCAACGACTATCTGGCCCGGCGCGACTCCGAATGGATGGGCCGCATCTACCATTTCCTGGGTCTGTCCGTGGGGGTCATCCAGCATGACCTGGACGACGCGGAACGCCAGGCGGCCTACCGCTGTGATGTCACCTACGGCACCAACAACGAATTCGGCTTTGATTATCTTCGAGACAACATGAAATTTGAGCTTTCGCACTGCGTGCAGCGAGAGCATGGCTACGGCATCGTCGACGAAGTGGACTCCATCCTGATTGACGAAGCGCGTACCCCGCTGATCATTTCCGGTCCGGCTGAAGAATCCACCGACAAGTATTACAAAGTGGACAAGCTGATTCCCCGGCTCACGCGGGACATCGACTATCTGATCGACGAAAAAGCGCGCACCGTCACGATCACCGAGGAAGGCGTCGAGAAGGCCGAGAAGTTCCTGGGAGTCGGCAATCTTTACGATCCGCGCAACATGGAATGGGTCCATCACGTGCAGCAGGGACTGCGCGCGCATACCTTGTTTCAAAAGGACGTCGACTACTTGGTCAAAGAGGCGCAGGTGGTCATCGTGGATGAATTCACCGGCCGGCAGATGCCGGGGCGGCGCTACAGCGACGGCCTCCACCAGGCGCTTGAGGCCAAAGAAGGCGTGCGCATCGAGCGCGAGAATCAGACGCTGGCGACCATCACCTTTCAGAACTACTTTCGAATGTACAAGAAGCTGGCCGGCATGACCGGCACGGCGGAGACCGAGGCGGAAGAGTTCCACAAGACTTACAAGCTGGAGGTGGTTGCCATTCCCACCAACAAGCCGCTGAACCGCGTCGAGCATAGCGACGTTATCTATCGAACCGAGCGGGAGAAATTTGAAGCCGTCGTCGACGAGATCCAGGAGCTGAATCAAAGCGGGAGGCCGGTCCTGGTCGGCACGATCGCCATTGAAAAGTCCGAGAGGCTCAGCGTGATGCTCAAGCGCAATGGCATCAAGCATGTTGTGCTCAACGCCAAATACCACGAGAAGGAGGCGGAGATCGTCTCACAGGCGGGACGCAAGGGAGCGGTTACCGTGGCTACCAACATGGCCGGTCGCGGCACCGATATTCTGCTGGGGGGAAACGCGGAATTTCTGGCGCGACAGGTCCTGAGGGATCAAGGCATCGATCCGGTTTCAGCCAGTGAAGAGGAATATCAGGGGGCGGTAGCCGAAGTCACTCCCGCGGTGGAGCAGGAGCGAAAGGAAGTCGTGGCGGTGGGCGGCCTGCATATTCTCGGCACCGAGCGCCATGAGGCGCGCCGCATTGATAATCAGCTCCGCGGCCGGGCCGGACGCCAGGGAGACCCCGGATCTTCCCGCTTCTATCTTTCGCTGGAGGACGACCTGCTGCGCATTTTTGCCGGTGAAAGAATATCGGGGCTGATGCAGAAGCTGGGCATGGAAGAAGGCATCCCCATCGAAAGCAAGATGATCACCCGGCAGATCGAGCGGGCGCAGCGGCAGGTCGAGGCGCGCAATTTTGAAATTCGCAAACACCTGCTGGAGTACGACGACGTGATGAACAAGCAGCGGGCCGAGATCTACCGCATGCGGCGCGAACTGCTGGAGGGGAAGGAACAGCGCCAGTACATCATGCAGCTTGCCGAGGAGCTGCTGATTGAGACGCTGGACTTGTATGCCGGGCAGGAGCAGGATCCGGAGGAGTGGGAGGTGGCGAACCTGCAGGTGAACCTGGATCGGATCTTCGCCCTTGACCTGAAGCGGTCGGGTATCGACCTGTCCAAGGTCAGCCGCAATGAATTGCAGAGCCGGCTGTGGGATCTGATCCGCGCCGATTATGAGGCAAAAGAAAATCAGATCGGGCCCGAAGTCATGCGCTTTCACGAGCGGATGATCATGCTGCAGATTATTGACAACCAGTGGAAAGATCATCTGCTGGCGCTCGATCACCTGAAGGAGGGAATCGGCCTGCGCGGCTACGGCCAGCGGGACCCGCTGGTGGAATACAAGAAGGAGAGCTTCGATATGTTCGAAGACCTCTGGAATCGGATCACCGAGGAAATTGTTCGTTATATGTTCCTGCTCCGGCCGGTCACCGAGGAGGAGCAGCGAGAGATCAAGCGCCGCCGCCGGCAGCAGCCTGTGACCTTGTCCGCTCCCGCCGAGGACGCGGCCGCGCAGGGAGGGAGTGACGCGCCGGTCCGGACCGTGCAGCGTTCTGCTCCCAAAGTGGGCCGGAATGATCCCTGTCCCTGCGGAAGCGGCAAGAAGTATAAGAAGTGCCATGGAGCTTAGATGAACAGACTCAGGAATCGGGCGCGCCGCAGGCGCGAAGTGGAGCAGAAGCTTGAAGAGGCCCTGACCTTTGACGACGTGCTGCTGATGCCGTCCCGTTCGGATGTTTTGCCGTCGGAGGTGGATACGCGCACCACCTTCACCCGCAACATCTCTCTGAACATTCCGCTGTGCAGCAGCGCCATGGACACGGTGACGGAGACGCGCATGGCCATCGCCATTGCGCAGCAGGGCGGCATCGGGATCATCCACAAAAATCTCAGTATTGGCCAGCAGGCGTCGGAAGTCGACAAGGTGAAGCGCTCCGAGAGTGGAATGATCGTTGACCCGGTCACGGTGGGGCCGGATGATCGGATTGCCGATGCGCTGGCCGTCATGGAGAAGTACCACGTGTCGGGCGTTCCCGTGATCGAAAAGGCCAGCGGCAGGCTGGTCGGGATCCTGACCAACCGGGATTTGCGGTTTGAGACCCGCATGAACCTGAAGGTTTCCCAACTGATGACCAAGAACCGGCTGGTGACCGTACCGGAGGGCACAACGTTGGAGCAGGCCAAAGAGTTGCTGCACCAGCACAAGATTGAAAAACTCCTGGTGGTGGATCCGCAGTACAAGCTTAAGGGCCTGATCACGGTCAAGGACATCATGAAAATGATCACCTACCCCAATGCCAGCAAAGACTTGCTGGGCCGGCTGCGTGTGGGAGCGGCCGTGGGCGCGACGGGAGATTATCTGGAGCGCGCTCAGGCCCTGGCTGACGCGGGGGCGGACGCGATTGTCATTGACACGGCGCACGGCCATTCCGAGCGCGTGCTGAAGGCATTGCGAACCTTGAAAAAGAAGCTGAAAAATGTGGATATTGTGGCCGGCAACGTGGCCACCGCCGAGGCGAGCCGGGAACTGATGGATGCCGGGGCCGACGCCATCAAGGCGGGCATCGGCCCGGGCTCCATCTGCACCACTCGCGTGGTCACCGGCGCGGGAGTCCCCCAGATCACCGCCATCCTGAACGTGGTGCGGGGACTCAAGGACAGGCCGGTGCCACTCATCGCGGACGGCGGCATCAAGTTTTCAGGAGACATCACCAAGGCGATCGCGGCCGGCGCTTCATCGGTGATGATTGGAAACCTGTTTGCCGGGACGGATGAGAGTCCGGGAGATCTGGTCTTTTATCAGAACCGCAGCTACAAAGTTTACCGGGGCATGGGCTCGCTGGATGCCATGAAAGAGGGGAGCCGCGACCGCTACGCCCAGGAGGACGAACTGAGCGAGTCCAAGCTGGTTCCCGAGGGAATTGAAGGACGCGTCCCCTACAAAGGGAGCATCGCGGCTCTGATCCCGCAGTTGGTGGGAGGCCTGCGGGCCGGCATGGGTTATTGCGGCTGCCGCGACATCGCCGAGCTGCAGGCCAAGGCGCGCTTTATTCGCATCACCAGCATGGGTCTTCGCGAGAGCCACGTCCACGACGTGCAGGTGACCAAAGAAGCGCCGAATTATCGCGTGGAGGGCTGACAACTGACAACTGACGACTGACAACTGACAACCGACAACGTTGAATCTCTATCGCAAAGCCCGAGGTGATTTTTCAGACCATGCATCGACCCCGCCTCCCGCGAAATTCCCCCCTGAGTAGGCGCTCGATTATGAGTGGGAGAACCCTGCTCGCCTCACCAAAAGTGCCGGAGAACCCACCGACTCCACTGCCCACGAATCACAGCCCTGATTACTCTGGAGGGGGCAAGGAGTACAATTCGCTCCGGAGACGCTCCAATATCTGGAGAGCTGCCGCTTCGTCGTGATGGCATCGGACCAATGCTTGGCGCACCATCTCCACACCGCCTTCAAACTCAGATTGGATTGCTGCGACAACCCCGAGTTTGCGGAGTTCGCCTATGTGGTGTTCTCGGACGGCGCGAGCAATCAGAATCAGGACGGGATTGAGATGGCGTGCACGCTCAATTGCTAGGTGCACAGTGTTCTGATCGGGTATGGTGAGCAGCAGCATTCTGGCGCACTCCACGCCGGCCGCATGCAAAATCTCCTCGCGGGTGATGTCACCCCAGATTCCTGTGAATCCGGCCTCGGTTAGATCGGCCATCAAAGGGTGATTTACCTCAACGATAACTGCCGGAATTCCGGCTGCCCTGAGGGCTCGAGCGACTGCCCGACCGGTGCGCCCGTAGCCAGCCACGATGACATGCTTCTCCGGAATCTGTTTGGGAAGCTCGATGGTATTGATGGCGGGGGCCGATTTCCGCCAGGCCCGCCAGGCGCGTCCGAGGGGCAGCGCCGTGCTGGAGACCGAGGGGGAGAGTGCCATCGTCAGGACCGTGCATGTCAGCGCAAGGTCATACGTGGGCTTCGAAAGCAGCCCGGCGCCAAATCCGCTGCGTGCCAGCACGAATGAGAACTCCCCGATCTGTGATAAGCCCAGTCCCACCAGGCAGGGCGCCATGTCGCCGTAGCCAAATGCCTTTGTCACCGCGCCCAGGATCAGGGCTTTGCCCAAGAAAATCATCGTTACCGCAAAAACGATTTGTCCTATGTGAGTTAAGAAGTACTGTGGGTCGAAGAGCATTCCGACCGTCACGAAGAAGAGCAATCCAAAAATGTCGCGAAGAGGAACCACATCACTCAGCGCCTGATGGCTAAACTCCGATTCGCTGAGAATGATGCCCGCGACGAAAGCACCCAGCGCAAACGAGAGTCCCAAGCTATGTGTGGCATATCCCACTCCAACTCCTGTAGCGACGATCGTGACGAGGAACAACTCGCGCGAGCCCCACGCCAGAACCAGCTTAAGCAACCTGGGAAGCAGCCGCGTACCAAGAAGAACCACGGCAAGGAGAAATGCGGTCGCGATCGCGAGAGAGCGTGCGAGCTTCGGAAGTACGTTATCCAACTCTCCCAACTGCGGCAGGATGATGAGTATTGGAATGACAGCGAGGTCCTGAATTACCAGCAGACCGATCATCACACGGCTGGCCAGAGTCGATGTTACGCCCTTGGCCGACAGGGTCTTGAGCACGACCATGGTGCTTGATAAGGAGATCATCGCGCCGAACCAGATCGCCTCCGTCACCGGCATTCCCAAGCCGTATGTCGCGGCCAGAGCCCCAGCCGCACAGGTCGATAAAATCTGAATCGGACCGCCGATCACTGCAATCCGCCTCACCGGCTGCAAGTTCCGGAGCGAGACCTCGAGCCCGAGCGAAAAGAGCAGGAGAGCGACACCAATCTCGGCCAGGAGCTCAATATCGTGGATCTGAACGACAGTAGGTCCAGCCGTGTAAGGTCCAACGAATACGCCAGCGACAACGTACCCCACCAGCAGCGGCAGCCGAAGAGCTCTGGCGAGCATGCCTCCCAGCAGGCCGGCAATGACGATCAATACAAAATCAGATGTAATCCCCAACATCAGATGCAATCCCCAACCTAGACAACTCCCTTAGCCAGAATTTCAAACTTGTTTTCCTGTCCCACGAAGATAATTCTAACCGCTTCTGCTGAGGCCATTCTTTTCATCCTCCGCGACCTTCGGCATACCACCACGAGGTTCCCGCAATAAGTGTGCAAATGCTCAGGCGGCGGTTTCCTCGGCGACCTGATTATTGACGCGCACTCCATCGGAATACAAGGATCCCTGGTAGACCTGGATCATCAGCTCAGGAGCCTTCAGTCTTCGGAACTTCTTCTCAAGAAGAGGTCATCCTCTACGCCAACCAGACCTTTGCGCGGCTGCTCCAGACGCCGCTGGAGTGTGTCATCGGCGCGGAGTTCCGGACTCATACATCACCACCTCTTAAAAGAAAGTGCAGTAGCCTCAGATCAACTCTGGTGGGCCATTCCTGCCGAGCACACGTGGGTCACTTCTGACGAGCGCCGAAGCGCTTGGCTTGCTGACGCTGCCGACCTGACCAATCCATAGGAAATTATCCGCCAAAAAGAGCTCATCGCCGGATTTGTAAGGGGTAGTTTCTCGAAAAGTCTCCCGCAACTCACCTCTGGGCACGCCCTTAGACCTGCATTCGGCTATCTGGAGCCTGGGCTGCACTCAAACATGCACCACAGCCTTTGAATTCTCCTCCATCCTGGCCCCCTCCCGCACCCCTGTCTGCCCTTGCCGCCGGATCGGGGGAGCGGAGCGGCCCCCTTTTAATCCCCTCCCAAATCTGTCATAATAGGGGCGTAAGTCTTTGTTCTTTTTGGACTAAGCGTCAATTCGCCGCGCGCCGACAGGTTCTTTCAACTTTAGACTTTCTGGGGCTGTTCGCATCATAACGTCAGTTGAGGAGGTCGATGGAGTTCAGCGATGAGTACTTGGTGCAAGAGTACTTGGATGGAGATGTATCCCGGTTCAACCTCCTCATCCAGCGCTGGCAGAAGCGGATCTTCAACTTTATTTACCGCAACATCGGCAACTATGAGGAGGCGCAGGACCTGACCCAAGACACTTTCGCCAAGGCTTTCGTCAAGGTGAAGGACCTGGACGACCCGGCCAAGTTTTCGGCGTGGCTCTACAGGGTCGCGCTCAACGAATGCCGCATGGCGTTTCGCCGCGGCAAGGGGAAACAAAACATACCCCTGGAAATCTATGATCAGACTGAGACCCGTGAGCTTCAACTGCGCGGAGTGATGTCAGAGCCGGAGGACACGCCCGAGGAAAGTCTTCAAAGGAAGGAAAGCATCGAGCGGCTGCGCTCGGTCCTGTCGGCGATCCCGGAAGAACAGCGGCTGATCATTGTTATGAAAGAGTACGAAGATCTGAAGTTTCATGAAATTGCCGCGATTCTTGAGATTCCCTTGAGCACAGTGAAGTCGCGCATGTATCTCGGGTTGAAAACACTCAGACGCTTGCTTGTCCAGAGGGAGCTGAGCAGAAGATAGGAGCGAATATGCACTGCGAGGAATGCAGGGAGCAGATGCTGGAATTGATTTACGAAGAGGGAATCCGGCCCCGGCGCCGGCTGGAATTGCTGGACCATGTCGACGGCTGTCCGCTGTGCCATGAGCAATACACGGCGTTGCTGGAATCCCGGGCTCTGCTCCAGGAATGGCCCGACGAGGAGCCGGCCTGGGGCCTTCGGGTCAATCCGGATTATCGCGTGCCGGCGGTGCGCCGCTGGCTGGCCCCCTTTCGCGGGGTTGGTTTTTCGTGGCCTGTGTTCAAGGGAGCGCTGGTGGTGTTGCTGGCGCTGGTGGCGCTGCTGGCGATCAGCCAGAGCCAGTTTAGTTGGAAGAACGGCGGATTGACGGTCCATGCCCAGCTCTGGAAGGGTGGAAACAGCGGGCCGGAGACATTGAGTTCTCAGGAATTGCTGACCCTTGTGGACCGTATGCTTGCCGAGAGCGAGCAGCGCCAGAACAAGCTGTTCGGCACGGCGCTGATCAAAATGTGGGAGGATCTGGAAATTCGCAAGCGCTACGAGTACGGCGAGATTCAGACCGCTTTTGAAGGCCTGCAGAAACAGAACGAGGCCCGCTGGGAACGATCGGTCAAAACCAGCCAGTGAGCTGGCAGTGAAGAATCAGGAATGAAGAGTGGCCGCCACCCGGGAAGCGCCCGGGGGAGCGAGGACAAGGCGCGCCTGGAATTTGGCGTCAGGAGGAATGCGGTTGGTGATGAAACGATACGGTGTGCAAATCGCGTGGAGTCTGGGGCTGCTGGCCTGTTTTCCCGTGCTGCTCCGGGGAGGCAACGCCATCGATTACCGGCTGATGCGAAATGAAATCCAGATTTTCGAGAACATTCTGCAAACAGCCATCAAGAATGAGTTCAGTCATCCGCTGGCGCTGGTCCATGAGCCTCGCGGCGCCTACTTGCCGGGATATGGCGTGAATTTCACCTTTCTGCTCAATGTGAATCGCGACGAGGTCAACACGCCGTTTGGAGTGAAGCGATTCGGCGCCGCCCGCCCCAGAGCGGAAAAGATTCGCGCCGTGCGCGAAATAATGCTGAAGCTTCTGGGGGACTTTGGGAACGCGCTTACACAATTGGGTATGGAAGAGAACTTTACAATCACAGCTCACCTGGAAGATCGAACCGCGCTGGTTCCAAGCGAGGCCGAGCAGGTTTTGGTCTTTCGAGTGGGTAAGAAGACGCTCTCCGATTACGGCGCGCGCAAGATCGACGTGAAGCAATTTCGGGATCACGTAGAAACGATCGAGTATTGAAGTATGGGAGTCCGAATCACTGAACTGCGCCAGCAGAAGTTGTTTGGGCGCGAGCTGGTTGACCGGGGTCTGGTCAGCGAAGAAGAACTGGAGACGGCGCTCAACGTGCAGAAAGCCTCGCACGAAAAAATAGGCAAGATCCTTGTCGACTTGGGAGCGCTTTCCGGCAAGGATTTGATTCAGGTCCTGGGCGAGGTTTTGGGCGTTTCCGTGATGCGCGAAGAAGACTGGCCGAAAGTGCCCGCTCTGGAAAACACGTTTTCAGTCAAGTTCATGCGCCAGAACCGGTTTGTTCCGGTCAACCTGCTGCAGGACGGGACGCTGGTGGTGGCCATGAACGACCCGCTGGACTATGCCACGCTGGACTCGATCCGTTTGTACACCGGCCACCAGAAACTGGAAGTGGTGCTGGCCAGCGATACCGAAGTGCTGGACCTGATCGAAAAGTTCTACGGAAATCAAAGCACAACGCTGGGCCGCATCGTGGAGGGCTACGAAGAAGGGGAGGTGGAAACGCTGGGCGAGGACATGGATGACATCGAGCACTTGAAGGACCTCGCCTCCGAGGCGCCCGTCATCCGGCTGGTCAATCTCCTGATCAGCAAGGCCATTGAAAGCCGGGCCAGCGATATTCACATCGAGCCCTTTGAAAAGGACCTGAAGGTCCGGTATCGCATCGACGGCATCCTGCACGATGTGGAATCGCCGCCAAAGAAGCTGAAGGCGGCGGTCATCTCGCGCATCAAGATCATGTCCAAGCTGAACATCGCCGAGCGGCGTCTCCCTCAGGACGGCCGGATCAAGATGAAAGTGCTGGGACGAGAAATCGACCTGCGCGTGTCTACCGTGCCGACGCTGTACGGCGAGAGCGTCGTCATGCGCATCCTGGACAAGAGCAATACTCAGATCTACGATCTCGGCCGGCTCGGATTTGCCTCGGACACGCACGCCCTGTTTCAGAACCTGATCGGGCGGCCCCACGGGATCATCCTGGTCACCGGTCCCACCGGCTCCGGCAAGACCACGACGCTGTACGCGGCGCTGACTAAGATCAATTTGCCGGACAAGAAGATCATCACCATTGAAGATCCGATTGAATACCAGATCAACGGCATCAATCAGATTCACGTCAACCCGCAGATTGGCCTCACATTTGCCGCCGGGCTGCGCTCCATTGTCCGGCAGGATCCCGATGTCATCATGGTGGGAGAGATCCGTGATCTGGAAACAGCGGAAATCGCCATTCGCGCGGCGCTGACGGGCCACCTGGTTTTCAGCACGCTGCACACCAATGACGCACCCAGCGCCATTGCCCGGCTGGTGGACATGGGCGCCGAGGACTACCTGCTGGCGTCGTCCATCCTTGGAATTCTCGCGCAGCGGCTGGTGCGCGTCATCTGCGAGCACTGCAAGATGGAGGTTCACAACGACCCGGCCTTCCTGCAGGAAATCGGAATGAACCGAAACGGCGAGTCGTCGGTCACCTATCAGGGGAGAGGCTGCAAGGAATGCGCCGGCACCGGATACAGCGGCCGCATCGGCATTTTTGAGTTTATGCTGATGGACGACGACATCCGCCACCTGACGATCACCGAGGCCGACAGCAACACCCTGCGCAAGCGGGCGATCCAGAGCGGAATGCGGGACTTGCGCGAGGATGGCTGGAACAAGGTGCGCACCGGCGTCACCACGGTGTCTGAAGTCTTGCGCGTGACGCAGCAGGAGATGTGAGCGCCCATGGCTTCCTACGAATATAGAGCGCTGACCCTTGACGGCAGAATCGTGGAAGGAACGCTGGACGGCATTGACGATCGCAGTGTGATCAACAAGCTGCGGGATCAAGGCTTCCTCCCCATCAAAGTCTCCGCCGGCCGGCAGGGATCGGTTTTTAGCCGATCCTTCTCTCTTCAGCTCACAAGAAAAAAAGTGACCGGCAAAGAGCTGCTGGCCTTTACCCAGGAGCTCGCCACTCTTGTCAAGGCGGGACTGCCGCTGGACCGCTCGCTTTCCATTCTGACCGACTTGACGGTCAATGCGCATTTTCGCGAAGTCATCCGCGACGTGCTGGATGAAGTGCGCGGCGGCAAGTCGCTGGCGGATTCGCTGGCCAAGCACCCGCGGGTGTTTCCCAAGCTTTACGTGAACATGGTGCGCGCCGGGGAAGCCGGTGGCGTGCTGCAAAACATTCTGGAGAGGCTGGCTGAATACCTGGAGAGTTCTCAGGACCTGAAGAATTATTTCGTTTCCTCCCTGATCTACCCGGCGCTGCTGGCGCTGGTGGGGAGCGCTTCGATCATCGTGCTGATTCTGTTTGTGATTCCCCAGTTCACGCTGATCTTTGAGAATGCCGGGGCGCCCATGCCGCTCCCTATGAAGATCCTCCTGGCATTCAGTGACTTCTTGCGCGGCTGGTGGTGGTTCCTGCTGCTGGGGATGGGGTCGCTCTTTGTTTTCACGCGCCAGTACCTGATGACCGAGCCGGGACGGCTGAACTGGGATCGGCGGGTGCTGCGACTTCCGGTCGTGGGTCCACTGGTTCGCAAGATGGAGGTGGCCCGTTTCAGCCGCACGCTGGGAATACTGCTGCGCAGTTCCGTGCCGCTGCTGAACGCCATGACCATTGTCAAGGAGATTGTCTACAACCAGGCGATTGCCTCCACCATGGATTCCATCAAGTCGGGTATCAAGAAGGGAGAAGGAATCTCGGCTCCGATTCGGGAAGCCAACGTGTTTCCTCCGTTTGCGCTGCACCTGGTTGAAGTCGGAGAAGAGACCGGGAGCCTGGATGCCATGATGCTGCAGATCGCCGACACGTATGACAAGGAAGTGCGCAATTCTTTGAAGCAACTGATTGCATTCTTTGAGCCGGCGATGATCCTGATCATGGGCCTGATCATCGGAACAATGGTGGTTTCCATGCTCACGGCGATTTTTAGCATCAATGAGGTGCCGCTGTAACGCGGAACGTTCATCAGGGTTGGCGGGTCCCATCGGCCTGCCGGTGTTGGAGGCCGCCGGGAACGTTGGACCTCGGACGGAACGCCGGGCGGCGGATAAAGCGAAGGGAAATTCCTGGGGAGAGCGATGATGAGGTCCTGGAGAAGGCACGCAAATGGAAAAGAGCGAGGGTTTTCGCTGATCGAGCTGATTGTGGTGCTGGTGATCCTGGGGCTGCTGGCGGCGGTCGTAGGACCGAAGGTCATGCAACGCCTCAGGGGGAGCCGGGGGCAGATTGCCAAGATCCAGATTGCCGAGCTGGAAGAGGCCTTGGATCTCCTCAACTTCGACACGGGGCGGTACCCGAGCACGGAGGAAGGGCTGCGGGCCCTGGCCGAAAATACCGGCAACATTCCAAACTGGAGCGGTCCCTACCTGAAGAAATCGATTCCGAAAGATCCATGGAATCATGAGTATGTTTATCGCGCCCCGGGCCAGCATGGCGAATATGACCTGTACTCACTCGGCGCCGACGGACAGGAGGGAGGCGATGCGGACAATGCCGATGTGACCTCGTGGGAAGTGAGGCGGTGAGGGGGCGTTGGGGAATGCGGA
>JACQGG010000047.1 GCA_016199665.1 Acidobacteriota bacterium
CGCTGTTCCTCGGGGAGTTTGAGCTGGAGACGGCTCAGGCAGTGAGCCGTCAGGCCGTCTTTAGGCCTTTGAGCCGTTATCCGGGGGTGTTCCGGGATTTTTCGTTTCTGGTGGATCGGCGGGTTGCATTTGACGCGCTGGCAGGCTTTGTTTCGGCGCTGGCCGCGCCTCATCTCAGCCGGATGGAACTGATCGACCTTTACGACAGCCCGCAGCTCCCTCCCGGAAAGACCAGCCTGGCCGTCCGGTTTTTCTTTGAGAGCGCCGAGCGCACCCTCACCGACGAAGAGATCGAGGCGGCCCGCGACCGGATCGTGCAGTCGCTGCAAAGCAAATTCGGCGTCATCCCGCGCTGACCTAGGTGGGTCACCGAACCGTGAGGGCTGCGCATGTTGCCCAAGCGGTAACCGCACCGGTGCATCCTTGTGTTACCGTCCGAACCGCGCGCGTCAGTCAAGCGGTAGGGAGAATGGAACGCCCACCTTTAACGTTAATGATGCGGTCTTGAATCTCATCGTTGCAGTTTGCCTGGAAACCAGTGGGATGATCCCGGAGAAAGAATTGTATTCGGGAATCGGCGAACCGATGTATACTCTCGGGCACAGGGAAGCTAGATAAGGAAGTGTCGGCTTAACAATTATTTCACATAGAAGGAGATCACCATGAGACGGTGTCTGTTTACATTCGTTTTGGCATCTGGTTTTCTGGGGACGGCTCTACTGGGGCAATCCGATATTCCGGTTCAGGTCATGCACTACGCGGACATGATTTTGTACAACGGAAAGGTGCTGACCGCTGATGACAAATTCACCATCGGCCAGGCCGTGGCGTTGCGTGATGGAAAGATTTTAGCGGTCGGGGATACGGCATTGATCCAGAAGATGGCGGGTCCCAATACCGTTCGGATCGACTTACAGAGAGGCACAGTCACGCCAGGTTTCATCGACTCTCACTCGGGAGGATCACAAGGCGGTCACGGGCCTTCCGGACCTACCTACATGAAGAACTATACGTCCCTGCGGTGTGAAGATCTCGATGACTGTCTGCGGAAAATTAAAGCAGCGGTAGAGAAGGCCCCGGCCGGAGAGTGGGTGTTTACCAATCCTTTCCGAACGGCTGCTGCTTATCAGTTGAACATCCAGCTTTTGGATCAGCTCGCTCCCAATCAGCCCTTGCTGGTGACGCTCGACAACACTACTGGATTTGTGAACAGCAAGGCCTTTGCTTATTTCAAGGACTACATGGCCGACGAGGTGGTGCAGGCGGGAATCTTTAGAGACAAGAATGGGCAACCCACAGGACGGATCGCCGGCGGCGCCTATGGAGTCATGACCTACGAGATTCTTCCTTATCCGGAAGGGCAGCGCCTGGAGGATATGATCCAGAAGGAAATTAAGCGCCGGAAATTTATTAACCGAATGGGGGTGACTTCGTTGGGCGCGCGCCATAGCGGACTGTCCATATCCATCGTGAGAGAGATTCAAAGGCGAGGCCAGATGCCGATGCGGGCTCGGGTCAGCACCGAGTTCATGCGCTTGAACCCTCGTACCGAAGGCTACATGAGGCGATTGGGTAATTTCATGGATGTGGGGGATGAATGGTTCAAGATCGGCGGCGGCACGGTCAGCTCGATTGACAGCACCCCGGGCAATGCGGGTCTGCTGACGCGCAACCCGATGCGGCAAACGGAGTCTTGGTACGCTTTCGGGGCCGATGGGCAGAACAAGTGGAAGGAGATGGTCCCGGAAGGAAAAGACTGGAAGAAGTACAGCGACTACGAGAACGCTTTGCTGGCAGGAAAGTACGGCTGGAATGTGAGCGATTTTCACATTCAAGGAGACGGGGGAGTGGAACTGGCTCTGGAGGTCTTTGACAAGATCAACGAAACCACGCCTGTGAAGGGGAGAAATTACGGCATGGTGCATGGGCTCATGAGGCCTCCGGACCTTGCCAGGAGGCTGGCCCAGTATGACGCCGTGCTCTCCATGTCTGCGCAATACCTCTTTCGGGGCAAGGGAACCGTGGGATATCTGGAAAAGCAGTACGGACCGGATGCGGTGGCCGGTATGTCGGCGATTCGCGATTTGATCGATGTCGGCTTGAAGCCGGTGATGGAGGTCACAAACGGGGCGGATTGGCGCGATCCGTCAAGAGGCGCTGCCGGTGAGTATTTGGATGATCAGAACCTCTTCCTCGAAGATATGGAGCTGTTTGTCACCCGAAAGAACAACGAAACCGGAAAGGTGTGGGGGCCTCATGAGAGGGCTACCCGAGAAGAGGTCCTGAAAATGGCCACGGCGTGGGCAGCTCGCTTTTACGGCGACGAAAAAATCTTGGGAACGCTCGAGCCGGGCAAACTGGCTGACCTGGTGGTCTTGGGCGGCGACTATATGACGGTTCCAGAGGAGCAAATCTCCGATCTCCCGATCCTGAAGGTGATTGTGGGAGGCAAAGTCACCTACGACCGGGATCGAGATGAATCCTGGTTCCAGGAAGCACTGAAAAAGGGCGCAGGTTCATCGGATTCCATGGATTAAGTCATTCGGGTTTGCTTCGGCATGACTCAGGGACGGCAAGGCGCGTCCCCAAACCCTTCTTTGAACCTGGGGGTGCGCTGAGAATTTTGCGCCGTCCCTCGCGAAGCGAATAGAAAGCGGGCTAACCTGCGGGATCCGCTCCGCGACACGGCTATCACCATTAGTGAGAGAACCCACGGGTAATTGACACCCGGGTTTTGTTCACAATTCGCCCGGAATCCTATATAATGCAATCCGATAGATGACGTGTCGGAAAAAGACTCGATCCGAGAATCCTTCATAGCTTTTCACAAACGGCTGGAAGAGTCGGTCGAGCTTTTCCACTCTTTACGACAGGAAAACTCGCAGCTTCGCACTCAGGTGGACGCGTTGGAAGCGCAGATGAAATCGTTGGCTGTAGCCCATTCGCGATCGGAAGGCGAGGTTGCCAAACTTTTAGACGAAAGGAAGCTGGTTCGGGACAGGGTGGAGAAGATTCTGCAGGTGCTCTCTCTTCTCCAGTCCAAGACCTTGGGATGACATGGGAACCTCTGACGGGGTCATTACCAGAGTAACGATTTTGAATCAGGCTTACAGCATCAGGAGCGATGACGATCCTGAGTACGTGCGGCGTCTTGCCGGATATGTGGATCAGAAGTTGAACCAGATCTCTCAGGCGACGCCCACGGTCGACTCTCTCAAAGTTGCGATCCTGACGGCTCTCAACATTGCCGACGAACTGTTCAGGGCAAGGCAAACGGATGACTCTGATGAAGCTTGGCTCTTCAAAAAGCTCCAGGAGTGCAATCTGCTGCTGGATGACCTGGCCCGGTGAACGCTCTGTTGACCTCGTTGGAAAAACGATTATAATGAAATTTGGGACCCCTGCGACGTTGGTGATGACATATTTTATTTGAGTCTTTCCTTATTTGAAGGGGCGTTCGGGTCTGCGGGTGGTGTGCGAATCTCCAGGTGAGATTCCCTAAAGCCCGCAGCAGAACACCCACCTGTTAACCAGGATTCAAATAAAGGCAGTCACACGGCGAAGCGGGGCGTTCCGTCCCGCGCTCCCCATCCCGAATCCTTCCTGTTTGGAGTCCATCATGATCATCATGGTTGTGTTGACCGCGGCACTGATCGTCGCTGGGATCGTGGCCTTCTACCTTACTAAAGCGACCCTCATCGACCGGAAGCGGGCCCAGGCTGAAGCGGATGCCCGGAAACTGCTGGGCGACGCCCAGGAAGAAGCGGAAAAACGGAAGAAAGAAAGCTTGCTGGAGGCAAAAGAGGAGATTTACAAGCTGAAGGCTGAACTCGACCAGCAGGTACGCGAGGGCAAGAAGGACCTGGGCACGACCGAGCGGCGGCTGGCACAGAAGGAGGACAGCCTGGACAGGCGCGAGAGCGCGGTCCTGTCCAGGGAAAAGGAATCGGAACGAAGGGCCCAGGCGATTGCCGGCCGCGAAGGTATGGTGAGGGCCTTGGAGGAGAAATACGATGCCCTGGTCACCAGCGAGCTGCACAACCTGGAGCGAGTCGCCGGGATGACCTCAGAGGAGGCTAAGAAGCAGTTGCTGAAGAATCTCGAAGTGGAAGCGATGCACGAAGGGACCATGGCCATCAAGAGGATCGAGGACGAAGCCCATGCGGTGGCGCAGCGGGAGGCGCGAAAAATCATTGCCCAGGCGATTCAGCGTTGCGCCGCCGAGCACGTGGTGGAATCCAGCGTCTCGGTCGTGGACCTTCCCAACGAGGAAATGAAGGGCCGGATCATTGGCCGCGAGGGAAGGAATATCCGGGCGCTGGAGCAGGCAACCGGCGTGGATCTGATTGTGGATGACACGCCGGGGGCGATCATCCTGTCGGGATTTGATCCGCTGCGGAGAGAGGTGGCCCGGATGGCCCTCCAGCAGCTCCTGGATGACGGGCGTATTCATCCGGCGCGCATTGAAGAGGTGGTCGACAAGGCCCGCGCCGACTTGCAAGGCCGCATTTTTCAGGAAGGGGAAGCGGCGGCTTTTGAAATCGGAGTGCATGACTTTCATCCGGAAATCCTCAAGATGCTGGGGCGTTTGAAGTACCGCACCAGCTATGGGCAGAATGTGCTGCATCACTCCACCGAGGTGGCTTATCTGGCCGGAATCATGGCCGCCGAATGCAGGGCAGACAGCCGGGTTGCCACGCGGGCCGGACTGGTGCATGACATCGGCAAGGCGATTGACCGGGAGATTGAAGGAACGCATATCCAGCTCGGCGTCGAACTGCTGCGCAGGTTTGGCGAATCCCCGGAAGTGATTCATGCCATGGAGTGCCATCACTTCGATGTGGAATTTCGCACCCTGGAAGCCGTTCTGGTTCAGGCGGCTGACGCCGTATCCGCGGCACGGCCGGGCGCGCGCCGCGAGAGCCTGGAAAGCTACGTGAAGCGGTTGGAAAAACTGGAAGCGCTGGCCGAGTCGTTCAGCGGCGTGGCCAAGGCATTCGCCCTGCAGGCGGGGCGCGAGATTCGCGTCATCGTAGAAAGCAGCAAGGTCTCCGATGAAGAGACCCTCTGGCTGACCAAAGACATCACTAAAAAGATTGAGAACGAACTCAAATATCCCGGACAGGTCAAGATAACCGTCATCCGAGAAGTGCGGGTGGTGGATTACGCCAAGTGAGGATCGGCAGTCATTCGGTGGATTGCCAATATCCTTTTTGACAAGATGAAGATCCTTTTTGTAGGGGACGTGGTCGGCAAAGCAGGTCGTAAAATAACCGGCACGCACTTGCCTTTGATGCGCCAAGACCTTGGCATCGATTTTGCAGTGGTAAACTGCGAAAACGCCGCCGGGGGATTCGGGGTGACTGCAGAAATCGGGGAGGAGCTGTTTCGTGCCGGCGCCGATGTTCTGACATCCGGCAATCACATCTGGGATCGCAAGGATTCCTACGATTTTCTCTCCCGGGAGGCGCGTGTTCTGCGCCCCGCGAATTATCCCCCCGGAGTTCCCGGTTACGGTTATTGGTGCGGCATGGTAAAGGAAGCGCCGACTGCAGTGCTCAACCTGCAGGGGCGGGTGTTCCTGCCTCCCATTGACTGTCCGTTTCGGGCTTTTGACGATCTGAAAAAGAAAGAGCTGGCCGCGGCCCGGGTTCTGTTTGTGGATTTTCACGCGGAGGCGACGTCAGAGAAGCTTGCCTTTGCAAGTTATGTGGACGGCCGCGCCAGCGCGGTCGTGGGAACTCATACCCATGTCACGACTGCCGACGAAAGAGTCCAGGATGGCGGGACTGCTTATATCACGGATTCGGGCATGACCGGATCATCTGACTCGGTCATCGGCATGGACAAGGAAGCTTCCATCCAGCGTTTCTTGCTCCAGATACCCCGAAAATTCTTGCCTGCGGAGGCCCGGCCGCGCCTGAGTGCGGTGGTCATCGACGTGGATGAGAGAACCGGTCATGCTCGCAGCATCCAGCGGATCAGCCGCACCGAGTGAAAACTACAGAGGCCGGAGGTTAGAGGTCAGAGAGGTTTAACGTTAGATTAGAGGCCAGAGAGTGGCAGTCAGCGATCATCTGTCAACGGTCAATTACCTCTCTAACCCCTAGCCTCTGACCCCCAGCCTCTGCGTCTACGTCTTGTCGATCTTCTTGTCGTCGCCCGTCTTGAGCGAATCTTTGAAGTTTCGGATTCCTTCGCCCAAACCTTTTCCCAGTTGCGGCAGCCGCGACGCGCCGAAGATGACGATCACAATCGCTAGAATGATCAGCAGTTCGGAAACCCCAAACGAACCCATAAGTTTGTTGCTCCTTCTGAAACGATAGTACGTGTTCCCGGGGGCGAAGTCAATCAAGGCGCTCCAAAGGGGGTGATATCCTTGCCTGCCGTTGGACGCGCCTGCTCCACGCAAAGCTCGGCCGGCGCCGAGCCCCGCTGTCTGTCTACAGGACCTGTCTCATATCCCCGGTTCGACGCGTGATCCGCTGCCGGTCGAAGTATTCCAGAAAAGGAATGGCGTATTTGCGGCTGATGCCCAGCAAGTCCTTGAACTGGCCCACATTGAATTGCGCGCCGGGCGGGAAACGCCGCCGCAGCCGCGACTGGATTTGCTCCAGATGCGTGTGGTGCATCCAGACGTCCTCGGCAATCTTCACCGCGATGTTCCGCTGCTGCAATAGGAACAAGACATTGCGTCCCCGCTTTTCATCGGCGCCGGCCCGCTGCAGCAGATCCTTGACGGAGGGCGGCTGTACTCCGGATTGCGCGAGCAGTTGTTCCAGCCGGTCAAACAGCTTCTGATCTTCCAGGGGAAGGGAGACGTCTTTTCCCGAGACGGAGACAAATTCTCCGCCGACGGTTGCTTTCCCTTCCTGACGGAGCATGTCCAGCAAATATTGGAAAATGTCCGGCGGCAGCGTCGGGGGCAACTTACTGCGCAGCTCTTCCTTTTTCATTCCCGGAGCCAGCCGGTTTGACTTCTGGAAATTCTCCACCGTCTCAAACAGCCGCCGCGACATGCCCTGCAGAAATTCCCGGGAGCAGCAGCAGCGAGGTGCGGTTCCAATAGAAACAAGCAAAGGGTCTTTCTGGAGCTGGCGGGACAGGTACTCAGCCGGATAGCCGGAGAGCGAGGTCAGCGTCGCCTCGCTGGCATATCCCTCGGTCAGTACGAATTCTCCAACGCGTCCGATCCCCTGCCGCTTCAGCAGCCGTTGAACAGCCTCCAGGTCCTGAGTGCGCCTGCGTCGCTTGCGGGCGGCGGGGTTCAGGATTTCACCTCCCCCAAGCGTCGCTGCGGGAGAGACCCGCCGAATAATCAGGCGGTCTCCCATCCAAACGGCCAGAGGCGACCGAGTGCGGAATTGAACCAGCGCCGACTGCCCGGGTTCGAGGGAGTCGGTTCCAAGAAGGATGACGCGGCAGAGGGTTTCCTGGGTGCCCACGTGCAATCGCACCACTTCGCCGGTATGCAAGGCCTTGCCTGCGCTGCTGACCAGAGACAGATGTGCATCCATGCATTGAGTGGTTTGCATCGCGCCCGGGAGAATGAGCGTCATTCCGCGGCTCAGCTCCTTTTTTTCCACCCCCTGCAGATTTACCGCGGTCCGCTGGCCTTCGGTGGCAGTGTCCGACCCTCTCCCGTAGGTCTGCAGCCCCCGGATTCGCGGCATCAGACCTCCAGGCAGGATCTGCACCGGCTGTTCGCGCTGCAGCCGCCCGCTGTAGAGGGTCCCGGTGACCACGGTTCCAAACCCGCGGAGTGTGAACACCCGATCGATGGGAAGGCGGGGCATCTGGTGTGTTACGCGCGAAGTGGCCCGCTCGACCAGGTCCCCGAGAGCTTTGCGCACGTCTTCCATTCCCTGGCCGGTCGTGTTGCTGACGAATACCACAGGAAAGTCTTGCAACGCGGTGCCGCGTGTGATCTCGGAGATTTCCTCCGCGACCAGCGGCAGCATGGCGCAGTCCACCATGTCGGTCTTGGTAACCACAAAAATGCCCTGGTCGATCCCCAGCAAATGACAGATGTCCAGGTGTTCGCGGGTCTGCGGCATCACTGATTCGTCGGCGGCAACCACAAAGAGCACCGCGTCCATGCCGCCGGCGCCGGCCAGCATGTTTCGAACAAACCGTTCGTGTCCCGGGACATCGACAAACCCGATCTGTGTCTCGCCCAGATCCATATGCGCGAATCCCAGATCGATGGTAATGCCGCGCTCTTTTTCTTCTTTCAGCCGGTCGGGATCCGTGCCGGTCAGAGACCGGATGAGCGAGGACTTGCCATGGTCGATATGTCCTGCGGTTCCCACAATGAGGAATTTCATTTTTCGACGGTGTGCCGGAGGGGGAGGGGGGCGCTGAATTCGTCCGCTTCTCTCACTCGCTTCTGCGCGCCTCCGGTCAACTTGCTAGAATAGACGCTGAAGTGTAACATAACCACTTTTTCTTTATCGGGAGCGACTGACCGTCATGCTTGACAGTTTATCCGCCAAGCTCCAGCGTGTTTTGAAGGATTTGAAGGGTGAGGCGAGGCTGACCGAAACCCACATTGATGCGGCGATGCGTGAAATTCGCATTGCTCTGCTGGAAGCAGACGTCAACTTCAAGGTCGTCAAGGAGTTTGTGGCGCGGGTGAGGGGACAAGCGCTGGGTCAGGAAGTTATGGCCAGCCTGACACCGGGGCAGCAGGTTGTCAAGGTGGTGCGCGACCAACTGACCGATTTGCTGGGAACTGAAGGCCGCACTCTGACCTTCTCCAAGACGCCCCCCACGGTGATCCTGCTGGTGGGGCTGCAGGGCTCCGGAAAGACCACCACCACCGGGAAGCTGGCCCTCTTCCTGCAAAAGATGTCACGGCGCCCCTTGATGGTTTCTGTGGATGTATACCGGCCTGCCGCCCGGGATCAACTGGCAATCATCGGACGGGAGATCAAAATCCCCGTTTATGAGATCGACTCGGCCGATCCCTTGATGATTTGCCAGCAGGCGCTGACCCAGGCCAGAAACGTCGGATACGACACCCTGCTGGTGGATACGGCGGGTCGCCTGCACATCGATCAAGGTCTGATGGACGAGCTGAAGGAGATCGGGCGCCGTCTGCACCCGGACGAGGTGCTGCTGGTTGCCGACTCCATGACCGGGCAGGACGCCGTCCAGAGCGCCCGGGATTTCAACGAGCAGATCGGCATCACCGGTGTGATCCTCACCAAGATGGACGGCGATACGCGCGGCGGCGCCGCCCTCTCGATCAAGTCCGTGACGGGGCAAGCGATCAAGTTTATCGGGATCGGGGAAAAGTACGAGAGCCTGGAGCCTTTTCACCCGGACCGGATGGCCGGCCGCATCCTGGGAATGGGAGATGTGCTTTCTCTGATCGAAAAGGCTGAGGAAACAGTGGATCAGGAAAGCGCGCGCCGCATGCTGGAGAAAGTCCAAAAGGACTCCTTCACCCTGGAGGACTTTAAGGATCAATTGGCCCAGATTCGCAGGATGGGTCCCCTGGAGCAGATTTTGAAGATGTTCCCCAGTGTCGGACCGCTCAAGGGCATCGGCAAGATGCAGGTGGACGAAAAGGAACTCACCGCCATTGAAGCCATCATCAATTCAATGACCGCTCGCGAGCGGGAGCACTACAAGATAATTAACGGATCTCGCCGCAAGCGAATCGCCCGGGGAAGCGGCTGCACGGTTCAGCAGGTCAACCAATTGCTCCGGCAGTATCACCAAGCGCGCCGAATGATGCGCCAAATGACGGGGGGAATGCTCGGTAAAAGATTGGGAAAGTTAAGTTTTCCGTTTTGATGTATCATGTATTTTGATAGCATTAGATTTTAATTAAGGGGAGGCAGTGTCTTGTTGCGAATTCGTTTGTCCCGCCGGGGCGCAAAAAAGCGGCCTTTTTATCGCGTGGTCGTGACTGAAAAGTCGCGCTCTCGCGACGGTCGGTTTCTTGAAATCCTGGGGCATTATGATCCAGGCCGGCGCCCGGCTATGGTTGATCTGAAAATGGAACGGGTTGATCACTGGATTAAGTGCGGCGCCCAACCTTCAGACACGGTTAATACTTTAATAGCCAAGGCAAAACAGGCAGAAACGTAGAACGATTCGAGCTCGCTCTTTTCAAAGTCACGCGATCGAAGAACCAGATGCGATGAGCAGAAGGAGGCTGTATGCCTATGAAGGAGCTTATCGAGGAGATTGCCAAGGCGTTGGTGGATAAGCCCGAGCAGGTGGTTGTGACTGAAGTTGAAGGGGAGCAAACCACGGTCCTGGAACTGCGCGTTGCTCAAACAGATTTGGGTAAGGTTATCGGCAAGCAGGGGCGCACCGCCCGGGCAATCCGGACGCTGTTGGGGGCCTCTGGAATGAAGCTGCGCAAAAGATTCGTCCTTGAAATCCTCGAGTAGCGACTCCTGGATCGCCGTGGGTCGTATTCGCAGCGCCCATGGCCTCCACGGCGAAGTGACCGTCGACGTCCTCACCGATTCTCCAGAGCGTTTCCGCCAGGGAAGCGCCCTGTATCTGAGGCGTTCCGGCGGCAATCCCGCGCCTGTGCGGGTACAGATGTCACGGCCTCATGGGCGGTATCTGATCCTGAAGCTGGAAGCGGCTGAAACTCGCACCGACGCGGAACAACTGAAAGCCGGCGAGTTGGTGATCCCGAAAAGTGACGTGAAGGCGTTGCCCCCGGGGCATTATTATCCATTTCAACTCGTCGGCTGCGAGGTCGTCGACAGCTCGGGAAAAAGCGTCGGGACGGTCGCTGACATTATGCAAACAGCCGGCGGCGCATTGCTGGGCGTGAAGAGCCAGCGGCGCGAGGTCCTCATTCCGATGGTTGAAGGTATCGTAACCCGGCTGGACCTGGCGGAACGGCGAATCGAAGTGCATCTGCCGGCCGGACTCATGGAGATCAATGCCTGACCCGGTAAGGCTAGCGGTTGTGACCCTCTTTCCGCAGATGTTTACCGGGGTTTTCGATTCTGGTATCATTCGCGCTTTGCGCGACGCGGGCAGGGCGGAGATAGAGACCTGCGACTTGCGCGATTTTACCCACGACCGTCACCGGAGTGTGGACGACCGTCCGTACGGCGGCGGCGAGGGAATGGTACTAAAGCCCGAACCGGTTTTTGAAGCGGTCGAGACCATAGAGCAGCGCTGGGGAACACGGGCGCGCCGGATTTTGCTGACGCCTCAGGGCATTCCTTTCAGACAAGGCGCGGCACGCCGGCTTGCCGAGGAAAAGGCGCTTGTGCTGATTTGCGGCCGCTACGAAGGAGTGGATCAGCGCGTCGTAGAGCACCTGGTGGAGGAGGAGGTTTCCATCGGGGACTTCATCGTCTCCGGAGGCGAGATACCGGCCATGCTTCTGATTGACGCGATCCTGCGATGCGTCCCGGGTGCGACCGGCAATCCGGCATCCGTGATCAACGAAAGTTTCCAGCAGAACTTGCTCGATTATCCGCAATACACGCGACCGGCGAGCTTTCGCGGGTGGGTGGTGCCCGAAGTCCTCATGTCCGGCAATCATGCGGAAATAGCGGCATGGCGGAAAAGACAGGCTAGATTGCGAACGCATCAGAACCGCCCCGATCTCATGGTGCGGGAGGTGACTGGAGTCGAGGAGGGCAGGGGCCCCGGCTCAGACTTGGACTGAGATCCGGAGTAAGTGCACAAGAACAAAGGGCCCTTATCGCGCGTGAGGGCTGTGACCTGTATACTGGAAACGCGCAGTGGAATCTTGGAGTTGAAGCCATGGACTTAATGGAAGTTGTGGAAAGCCAGGGATTGAAGGCGGGAATTCCTGACTTTCGTCCCGGGGATACAGTTCGCGTCAACGTTAAGATCAAAGAAGGGGACAAATTTCGCATCCAGGCCTTTGAGGGTGTCGTGATCTCTCGCAAGGGGAGTCGCAATCGCGAATCCTTTACCGTGCGAAAAATCTCATTTGGATACGGTGTGGAGCGCATCTTCCCGCTACACTCGCCCGTGATCGAAAGCATTGAACTGGTAAAGAAAGGTCAAGTGCGCAGGGCCAAGCTGTACTACCTGCGCCAACTAAGGGGAAAGGCAGCGCGGCTTAAAGAGGCAAAGAAGGCTGAATAGCAACATCGATCCAAAGCAGCTTCCGGCGACTTCTAGGTAGGTTTAGAGATGACGTTGCGCCGGGTTTTCGCGCCGTTTCAGGCTGGGTTTGGCACGTGGCGAGTTAAGAGAAGCGCAGCCTGGGAATCCAGACTTCAGACTGCGGGGCGGCACGGTAACGGACGCTTGATGAACAAGCTGCTCAGAATCTTCTATATCCTCTTTTGCTTCGAGGTCGGGATTTTTCTTCTCGTTTTTCCCTGGCTGCGACTCTGGGAAACCCACGGCCTGCTGCTTCAGTTTCCGGCCTTTCGGACAGTGATGATGAACAATTTCTTTCGGGGCGCCGTCTCCGGGCTGGGGATCGTCAATCTGGTGGTCGGTGGAGTTGAAGTCGTCACGTTCGGCAAGCGCAGCAAATCCGACCAGTCCCGGGCCTAGCTCAAGTTCGTCACCGAACCGCGACCGTAGGGAGCGGCGCGGAATTACAATGCGTTAGCGTGCGGCTCAGTGACGAACTTGGCCTAGTAACGGAGGTAAGCGAGGTATCCGTTGCAGAGTATTCCCTTATGCACAGGACGCTGGCTGTTTGTGCGGCCTGCACTCTACTGCATTTCCGACTCCGCCAACGGCGACCCGGTCGGGTTGTTCAGAGAGGTTGTGCACTGCGCGATTGAGTTGTTCCAGTTCCGCCATAAAGATCTTCCCTGGGGGGAGCGTCTGCGGACCGGCAAGTCCCTTGCCGCCGTAGATCGAGGCCAAACCCGGCTGCTGGTGAGCCGGTCGGTCGAGCTGGCCCAGACGATCGGCGCCGATGGGGTGCATTTCCCCTCGGGCACTCTTCCGACGAATCCAAGGCAAACCG
>JACQGG010000043.1 GCA_016199665.1 Acidobacteriota bacterium
ATCTATGTGATGAACGCGGACGGCTCCCAGCAGACTCGGCTGACAAATAATGCGGCCCAGGATGTCCGCCCTTCGTGGCAGGCAGTGGGCGCCCAGGGAATAGCTTCCACCCCCATTCCCACGCTTTCCGAGTGGGGCATCATCCTGCTCGCGCTGCTCCTGACCGCGGCGGGGGTATGGTGTCTCAGAAAGAACCGCTCGGTCTCTGCCATTGGCCGGAACAGACCCCTGGGTTCTTAGCGCATGTGCGAACCGCGCGCGTCAGCAAGCGGCGGGGAGATTGGAACTCGCTTCCTCCATGAAATCAACAGCATACTGCCGGCCCCACAGGGTCACGGAGACAAAACAAAATCGATGGAAGCGCATCATTCCCCGCCGCTCGCTGACGCGCGCGGTTCCGTGACGAACTTGGGCTAGAGCGGGGCTAAATCATCTCGCCCACCAGGCCGTCGAACACCTCCTGGCTCAATCCCAGGCGCTGGCGCGCCAGAGGGCCCTTGCGCAAAGCCGGCTCGCTGTCCTCGTAGATGGGCTGTTCATCTTTGAAAAACAAGCCCAAGGGAATCCGGTCTCCCCATTCAAACGACTTCTGCAGCGCCTGCTGCGCATTTGACGCATCGTAGCCGGATTCCTTCTCAAGCTTGTAGACCCGCTGCTTGAACCATGGATAGGTGTTGATGTGGTTGTAGGTCACGCAGGGGCTGAAAACATCGATCAGCGCAAAGCCGCGATGTGAGATCCCCCCGGCGATCAGATCGGCCATGTGATCGGGTTCCCCGGAAAAGGCGCGCGCCACGTAAGTCGCGCCGGCAACCATTGCCAGCGCCAGCGGGTTGATCGGCATCTCGACGTTTCCACGGGGAGTTGACTTGGTCCGCACTTCCTTCATCGTGGTCGGGGATGCTTGGCCGGTTGTCAAACCGTAGATCTGGTTGTTCATCACCACATAGGTGATATCAATGTTGCGCCGCATGGCGTGGATAAAATGGCCGATGCCGATTCCGTAGCCGTCTCCATCTCCTCCGGTAACGACGACGTGAAGAGCGTGGTTGCCCAGCTTGACGCCTTCCGCGACCGCCACGGCCCGCCCATGCAGGCTGTGGACGCCGTAGGCATGGATGAAGCCGGGCAGGTTGGAGGAGCAGCCGATTCCGCTGACAAGGACGATCTCGTGCGGGTGGATGCCAAGCTTTCCTGCTGCAATCTTCAGCGCCTTGAGCACGCCGAAGTCGCCGCAGCCCGGACACCAGTCTGGCTCCACCACGCTCTCGTAAGTGCCAATGGGAAGCTGAATCAGAGTGGTCGCCATCTCGTTCCCCCTACAACTTTGTCGCCGCTGCAACCGGTTTCCATGCATACAGAGAGCCGGTCCTCAGGCCAATCTGGATGTCGCCGCGCTTCTCGCCGGAATCACGCGAGACGATTTCAACCTGCCAGATGTCTTCTGAAAAGCCATTGCCGGCAACCCGCTCAATGCGCGCCGGGCGCATCGAGTCGTTCAAATGCGTGCGGAGGTAGTGGCAGGCCATCTCGCGCGCCTCATCCTGAGTCACGTCCAGCGACCGCGGCTTTCCCTGCAGGATCCGCCGCACCTGCTCGACAATATGATGCGGCTCAAACGGCTCGCCGTCGTATTTCAGAATCGTATCGTCCACGGAGTATCCCGTCTCGGCCCGCAAATGCCGCGCAA
The DNA here is from genome assembly GCA_016199665.1 of Acidobacteriota bacterium. Taxonomy (GTDB): domain Bacteria; phylum Acidobacteriota; class UBA6911; order JACQSX01; family JACQSX01; genus JACQSX01. Next base: position 1,691 of record JACQGG010000043.1, read on the forward strand.
ACTGGGCCGTGTAGTTTGCTTCAACGCAAAGGGTCTTGCGGCAGCCGCCCAGTATTTCTCTCGCTTCTCGCGCGTGGAACGGAAGCATCCACTTGAAATGGAGCTGGTTGGCGCGAATCCCGGCGCGGTTCAAAAGCTCGACCGCCTCATGGATCACCCCCTTGCACGACCCCCACCCCAGCAGCGTGACCTCGGCGTCGGCGGGACCCTCCAATGCCGGGGGGGCCAGTTCCTTCAACGCCCCATCCAGTTTCTTCATCCGCTTTTCCTGCATCTTGCGTCGCACCGGAGGCGAGGTAAACATATCGCTGATGAGAATGCCTTCTTCATCATGCTCATCGGAGGCGGCGACATAGCTGGCATTCTCGGCGCCCGGCAGGATTCTCGGGGAAACCCCGGATTCAGTGAAACGGTAACGCTTATACAATTCCTTCCCAGCCGGCCACTCGGAGACCAGCTCGCCCCGTTCGATTTGGACATTGTGCCGCAGCACCTCCGGCTCAAGGGTCTCGGGATGTTCTGACAGCAGGAGATCGGAAATGATCAGCACCGGCAACTGGTACTTCTCCGCAAGGTTAAACGCCTGTACCGTCGTCTCAAAGGCGTCGGCAATGTCCCCGGGAGCGACCACAATGCGCGGAAAATCCCCCTGCGAAGCCCCCAGCACTTGATTCAGGTCGGCTTGTTCGGTTTTAGTGGGAATCCCCGTCGAGGGACCGCCCCGCTGCACTTCCACGACCACCAGCGGCGTTTCCGTCATGGCGGCCATGCCGACGGCTTCGGTCATCAGCGCAAAGCCGCCGCCCGAGGTGGCGCACATGGCCCGCACGCCCGCATGGGCCGCCCCGATTGCCATGTTGACCACAGCAATCTCATCTTCGCACTGCTTGACGACGACGCCGCAGGGTTCGGCATGCTGCACCATCCAGTGAAGAATCGACGAAGCCGGCGTCATCGGATAAGCAGAATAGAACTTGCATCCTGCCGCCACCGCGGCAAGTCCAATCACTTCATTTCCAGTAGTGAAAGGCCTTCGGAGCCTCGTGAAATTCCACCGGCAGCCCAGCGGGACAAAATGCTCTCTGGCATAATCATAGCCGGCGCGGGCAATGCCGACGTTCTGATCGATCACCGGCTGCCCCTTATGCGCGAACGTGTCTGCAAGAACGGCGACGGCCGTGTCGAAGTCAAGCCCGGTCAGAAAGAACAGCGCTCCAAGGGCCACGGTGTTCTGCATCACCGGAGCGACTTTTCCGAAAGGCTTGGCGAGGCGGGCCAGGGGCAGCGGCGCCGACAGCACGCGGTCCTTCAAGAGCGCCGGATCCAGCTTGAGCTTGTCGGAGTTGTAAATGACCCCACCCCCGGAATTGACTTCCGGGGCATGCCGCTCGATGGTGTCCTGATTGAGGGCGATCAGGACATTCAGTTGATCTCCATGAGAATAAATCTTTTGCTCCGCGCAGCGCACCCGCAGCCAGATGTGACCGCCGCGGATGATGGACTGATAACTGTTGTAAGCGTAGACATACAATCCAAGCCGGCCGGCTGTCTTGGCCAGCGTGTCACCGGCCTTGTCCAGTCCGTCGCCGGCCGCGCCGCCAATTCCGATGGTTACTTCAGGCATGCATGCCCCCGCCAAGGTATGTTATCTATTTTCCGCTGTTTCATCTACCTCTTTTGGCCCGCCTCAGTTCTTTGCGCAACACCGCTTATATTTCCTTCCACTTCCACAAGGGCAGGGAGCATTACGACCTGCAGATCCCCTGCCGGGTTTGTGGCGTCCCCGTTGACGCGGGATGTCCAGATCGACGTCAAGACGAGAGTGGGCGCGGGGCGCCTGCCGCCAAATCACGTACCGGAGGCCGAGCAGCAGCCAAATGGCAATCGGAAACAGTTCCCTTCCCGAGATCTCAAAAAAATCATCCCAAAAAC
>JACQGG010000055.1 GCA_016199665.1 Acidobacteriota bacterium
CACCGGCTACCACAAGTTCAAGACGCGGTTCACCACGTCTCTGGAGCAAACGGCGACCTGGGGCCTGTATCCGGGATCCGGCGTCGAGAGCGGGGGCAGGGATTGACCGCTGCAATGGTTTTCCTGCTCGATCGGCGTGAAGGCGGGTAGGCCATGCGGAAGCCGCTATTTAGTTTCCCCGACGCGCAGGCCTTGATGCTTGTCTTTGACTCCATCTTCAATTCCAGCCGCTCCCCGCGCAGGCGGGTGAATATCGTCTCTCGAAAACCTAATGCGTACACCTCCTACCACCCCAGTGAACTTGTAGGCTGCCGGTTTGACGATGGAAGCAGGCTCACGCTGCTGGTCAAGTATTGGGTGGGTCCAACAAAGGATCGCGGTCACCCGATCGGACCGGGCTATGAAGCCAAAGTCTACCGTCGCGTGCTGCAGCCATTAGGGTGCTCCACACCGCAGTTTTTTGGAGCCCACAACGACCCCGAGACCGGTGCGACATGGCTGATCATTGAGTACTTGGAAGACGGAGTGTACCCGAACAAGACCTTGGTGCAACTGGCGTCGCTCGGCTTGACGGCCCGCTGGATCGGACAGTTCCATGCCGCCAATCAGGCCCGCTGGTCAAGCCCGTCGCTGTCATTCCTGCACAGGTATGATGCGCCGTATTATCTCCAGTGGGCTCGCAGCACGGCGCAGTTCGAAGCGGGCAACGCCAGGCGGCATTCGTGGCTTTCCGCCCTTTATCTGCGCTACGAAGAGGCGGTTGATTTTCTTCTCTCCAAGCCTGCAACCGTCATTCATGGCGATTACTACGCCGATAACACGCTGATTTTTCGGGGAGCGATCCGCCCGATAGACTGGGAGAATGCGTCCATTGCCGCGGGCGAGATTGATCTGGCGAGCTTCACCAACGGCTGGCATTGGCAGGCGGTGCAGGCGTGCGAGCTTGAGTACCAGCAGGGGCGCTGGCCGGAGGGGGCGCCGGCCGATTTCAAGAGGACACTGGACTGCGCGCGTCTTTTTGTGCTCTTTCGCCTGTTGGGCGAGGCGCAGAACTGGCCCGATGCCGGGATGCGCCGATGGCGGTTTAGACAGCTTCGATCTGTCTGCAAACGATTGGGGTTCGGCTAGTGGCCAGAATTATTGTTAGTTCCTACGTCGTGCGCTTTCCCCTGGGCGGATATCTGTCTTGGGTTTTGCAGTGGCTGGTGGGGCTGAAGCGCCTGGGGCATGAAGTTTATTACGTCGAGAAAAGCGGATGGCCCAACTCCTGCTACAACCCCAGCAACGACCTCTCCAGCGACGACTGCTCCTATGGCGTCGCCACTGTCAGCGCCCTGCTGGCACGCTTCGGCTTGGAGGAATGTTGCTGCTTTGTCGACGCAGAGGGGCGCTGGCACGGACTGGCGCAGCAGCGGGTCCGGAAGCTTTTCAAGTCCGCCGATCTGTTCGTTGACATGGGGATGCTGGAATGGCTGGCGGAAGCTGACAGGGGGGCTTTGCGGGTCCTGGTGGATGGCGAACCGGGTTTTACTCAGATCAAGTGGGAAGGCGGGCGGGCGGCGGGACAAAAACTGCCCGACTACGACTACTATTACACGGTGGGAAGAAACATTGGCACCCCGCGCAGTACCGCGCCCACGGCCGGCAAGTCCTGGCGCTCTCTGTTCGACCCGGTCTGCGTGGATCTTTTCCCCTGCAAGCCCGCCGGCAAGGATGCTGCCTTCACCACCGTGATGAGCTGGCAAGCGCACGAGACCGTCGAGTTCAATGGAAGGTCCTACGGGCAAAAGGACGTCGAGTTTGCCAAGTTCATACACCTCCCCAGTTTGACGCCGGTGCCTTTGGAGCTGGCCGTTGGGGGGGCAGGCTCTAATGAAGTCCCGTACGAACAACTGCTGCAGGCGGGATGGCGCATTCGCAACTCGGCCGAGGTGACCCTGTCGTTTGACTCTTTCCAGGAATACATCGCCGGTTCCAGAGGCGAGATCAGTGTCTGCAAGAATGTTTTCGTAGATACCTGTTGCGGGTGTTTTAGCGAACGCAGCGCTGCTTACCTGGCCAGCGGCCGGCCGGTTGTGATGCAGGATACCGGTTTCAGCGCCCATCTTCCCTGCGGCCGGGGCCTGTTTGCCGTTCGCACGGCGGACCAGGCCGCCGCCGCAATCGACGAGATTGAGCGCGACTATGAGCGCCATTCAAGATGGGCCCGTGAAGTGGCGCTCGAGCACCTGGATACATCAAAGGTCCTTGGAAATTTTCTTGCCGAGTTGGACTTGTAGGACACAGGGAAGATAGCCGGGGAACCGCAACCGTCAGGCTCGATCCTTTCCCTATTTCCCTTCTCTGGCCTTGTACGAGTCCAGAACGAGAAGGAAGGTCGCCATGGCAGCTCCGCATTCCTGAAAGACCCCGTAGGCTACAAGCAGGGTTGCGATTCCCAGGATTCGGGAGGTAATCCCGTTCCCATCGATCAGCGCCCAGGCAAAAAGCAGGGCAAGGCAGACGAGCGAAGTCAGAGCCATCGGCGAGACCCGAGGCCAGCAGCGAAAGCGCAGCATCTGTCTGCCGGCGCCATGCTCTTCGACGGCCATCCGGATGCGCGCCGTTCCGAATGCTCCACCCCGGATTTCCAGGTCCCAGCGATCGTAATCGCCTCCCCGGGTCGCGACAGTGCGATGCTGCCGGAATAACGCCTCCATAGATCGCAGGCTCTCGTCGGGAGCCTTCCAATGCTCCCTCCACAAGTGGGATGCCCGCGGCCAGGGGAAGGTAAATCCAGCCAGCGTCCGAGTCCGCCACGGCTTCAGGCCAAGGCGCAAACGCCCCTGAAGTCGCGCCAGCGGCTGCAGAACGTGCAGAAATGCAGTTATACTTAACAACAGAAGCCGGGAAGTGCGGCGATGAAGCCGCCCTCCGCGGCGGGCATGGGCCGCGTTTGCAGCGGCCAGCGTCAGCGCAGCTCCGATGGCAAGAGAAAGAGGCAGCAAGGCCGCAAGCATGGGTCGCCAAAGGACTCCGAGTGTAGACAGCAGCAAGAAGCAGAGAATAACCAGATACCACTCCGGCGTCAGCAGCAGCGAGTGGAACCCGTTCGGCGCAGGCTCGTAAACGGACTGAAAAAGGCCGCTGCCCCAGACCCCGTGGCGCACCGCTCGCCGCCTAAAGGGTAAGGGCCGGAGGTGGCTGCCGCCGTAGAGGCGTCCCGCCCAGGTCGGGTGGCCGAGCGCGTTATACTTGGCTGGCCACTTTCGTTCCAGCAGCGCCTCAGCCCTGCCATAATTGGACTGCTGCCTCCAGTACTTGCTGAGCGAATTACGACAGTGATGCCAGACCACTGCGGCCGGACTGAAACCGAGCGTATGGCCCGCCTCCTGCAGGCGCCAGCACAGGTCAACATCATCGCCGGCAATCCTGAACTGAGGGTCAAAACCCCCCATCTCTTCCAGCGCAACTTTGCGAAACGCCATATTGCAGCCCGGAATGTGCTCTGCCTCCTGATCGGAGAGCAACACGTGAACCGGCCCGCCCGGCGCTTTGGCGACACAGTCGGCAATCAGGCCGTCACCGGGAGGAGCAATGTTGGGACCGCCGATCCCTGAATGTTGGCCGTTTAAGAAGCTCGCGGCAAGGTACCTCAGCCAGTGCCGGTCGGGGCTGGCGTCGCCGTCAATGTAGGCCACGATTTCTCCGGTCGCCGATTTCAGGCCAAGGTTGCGGGCGTTGCTGAGGCCCCGATTCTCGGTACGAATCAGTCGCACGTTGTATTGCTGCACGATAGCTGCCGTGCTATCGGTCGACCCGTCATCGACGACAATGAGTTCATAGTGCGGATAATCCTGCTTCAGCAGGCTCTCCAGACACTCGCGGACGGTACGTTCCTCATTGTGAAGACAGGCAACCACCGAGATGCGCGGCCAGGGCAAATGGGGAGGAAACGGCCCTTCGGCAAACGCATTGCGAACGGCAGCCAGCGCTGACTTGGCGCGTCCGTCGCGACGAATGAGCCCGAAATCCCAGTCGGCTATGTCGTGGCCGCCGCGGTGCCATTCGTCGCTCCAGGCGAATACAAACACTCCGGCACACCCGGCGGCAAAGGTTGCTCGAATCTGGCTCGAAAGCATGTTCGCCTGAGCTTCTTCACCGTGTCCCTGGCTGTCCAACCCGATTTCCGTCATGACCAGAGGGCGGTTGCCGGCAAGATTCTGCAGGCGGGCGAGGTAGGCGCCGAAGGACTCTTGCGACTCAAGGTAGACATTGAAGCAAACAAAGTCGACAAAGGGCACTTCCAGATATTCGGTGGATGGATAGTTCACATAAGTGACCAGTCCGGCTGGATCCTCGTCCTTTACTGCGCGGTATAATCGCTCCAGGTAACGTTCCACACGAGCCCCGCCATGCCAGCGCACGATGGAGGCTGGAATCTCGTTGCCGATGGCGTAACAGAGAATGGCCGGATGGCCGGCGCAGGCGCCAACCGCCTTACGCACTCTTTCTTCGATCAATCGCATGCGTTCCCTGTCATCCAGGAAAGTCGTATGTTGCTCCCAGGGCAGCCCAATCATGACCCGGAGGCCGTGGCGCTCGGCTGTGTCCAGCAGCCAGCGCGGCGGAACGGTGTAAGTGCGCACCGAATTCAGACCGTTCTCTCTCATCTGTTCGAAGTCGCACTCCACCACTTCCGGCTTGCGGTATTGGCTGATAAATTCACCCAGACAGTATCCGTCAGGACGGAAGGGGCCGTAGGTCACGCCGCGGACGTAGAACTTTTGCTCGCCAACAAAGATGAACTTACCTCTTGCAGAAGGGCGATGCGAACTGTAAGGAGGGCCGAGAGCTCGTCCGGGCTCGCTTGCGGCCCGGGAGGGCATCGGCAACGGGATTGTCGGCGCCGGGGACGGGTATGTTACAGGATGCTGACCCGCTGAAGGAAACAAAGGCAACTCTTCAACACCGGCTGTATCGGGACCAGACAGGCTCTTCGGTGTGGTCAAACCATTGGACAGCGAAATGGCGCGAGCCCCCTTTTCCTGCAAGTCTTCAACTCCTCTTCGCTTTGGCAGCCAGCCCAGGGCTTTGGCAGCCAGCCCAGGCAGGCTGATCAAGCCGTTTGTGTCAGCGTTCCGCGTTCTACCGGGTGCGCCCGCGGGTTTTGAGATGCGTTTTCTGCTCTGCGACCGCCCTCTTCTTCCTCAAGAAAAACTGGACCAATTGTGCCCTGCGAAGGAAGGGCCGGTCAAGTAAAAAATGTGATTTAAATCACATTTCTGCGATTTTCAGGCCGGCGACTTTGCAATACCATCCTTGCGATTATGGCTTGGCCGACCCTTGCTGGAAACCACATGGGAAAACCGCGGCTTTCACTTCATTGGAGATAGCACTGCCGATTCTATTCTTACTGGAAGATTATGCCACAGTTGGCGCTTAATTGTCTACTTCTTGACAGATAGCGCAGCGAGACAAACCGATGCTGTCAAAAACCCAAAGTCAATGATAGCTCGATCTGGCGCGGGCCGAGCGCGCTGTTTGCTTTGCCGAAAGCCGGTGAGGTGACCACCTCGTTGAAGCTTGCCAAGTTGGTATGGTTCAGCAAGTTCTGCACGCTGGCGCTGAACGTCAGGCGGTACTTTCTTTCATTCGGTTTGTCAGGATTCCCGGCGGCGCCTTGGGCCGCGCGTCCGCCCGGCCTGGAGAGGTCAAACGACCTGGAGAGGTGCAGACTGACGCTGACTTCGCCCGAACCGCGGCCAAAATTACGCGGGATCATCAGTTCTCCGGGGGCAGGGTTGGGATTAAACACGCCGAAGCGAGTGACGACCGCGTCCGGATCACCCGGTCTTGCAAATGACGGACGGTCAGCAAACAGCGTGTCATTATTGTTGTCTCGGCCGGTAGTGATGTTGAACGGCTGTCCGGACGTGATCACGATGAACGGGCTGACAAACAGGTTGGATGGAAGTGTGAAAGAACCTCCCAGAGAGAACTGATGGCGTTGGTCATAACTGGCGCGTCCAAACTCGCTGGCCAAATCATAGGAGCTGGCCGGACCGCTGGAGGCGCCGTCGGTATCACTGTGGGCCGACGCAAGAGTGTAGTTGGTGTAAAGGCTCAATTGCTTGATATATGCCTGCAGGCCAAACGTTAGTTCGTGGCCGGTTGACAGCCCGCTGGATTCAAACTGCAGCACCGGCCCCTGATTTGGAAGGGGACGCTGTCCCGGCGCTTGGGGGAGTGGCGCGTTGGTATTGCGGGTGCGCAGCAGGTGAACCCCCCGTTTCCAGGTATAGCCCACCGAAGCGGACAGATTCAGGGGCAACTGCCGCTCATAGCTGAAGGTAGAAACGATGGAATAGGGCGCACTCATGTCTGGGGCCTTCTTCTCCACCGTGGACGGAGATATTTCCTCGCCGTTGAGCACCGGCTGGGCGTGAGGGAAAAATCCCGGCCGCGGGATGACGAATTGCTGCTGCCGTTGACCGTCCAGTTTCAGCGCCTCGAAGGTGATTGAGCTGTCCAGACGGTCGTGGAAAATCCCCGCGCCCGCACGAACGGTGCTCTGCTGCTTGGCGTCGGGAGCCCATGCCAGGTCGATGCGCGGAGCAAAGTTGAGCTTGGCGTCGAGATTTGTCTGAAATTCGTGGCGCAAGCCGAAGGAAAGCGCCAGCCGAGGGGCCACCTGCCAGTCGTCCTGGGCAAACCACGCCATTTCCCATTGAGAAAAACGGATGAGCGGATCTCCGCGAACGATGGAAAACTGGGACGGCCGGTAGCCGGGAATCCCAAGCAGCGTCCGGCGATAGTTCTCGAGGGGTGTAATCGTGATAGGATGCCCGCCGGTGTCCAGAATAGCTTCCCCCCTGGCGTCACGTTCCACGTCCGCTCCGAAAATAAACGTTCCACCCCACTCGGAACGGTCGATGTTCCTCAGGCGCATTGCATCCGCTTCGAATCCCGCTTTCACCGTGTGTCCGTTGCGGGAATAGGTCATCGCCTCGGTGAACCGCAAAGAATTGTGGAGATTGTCCTTGAACAAAGATCCTTGGTTGCCACCGCCGTGAAACGCATCCAACACCAGGATCTCCGGGGCCGAACTCAGCGCGTTTTCGCTGGAATGGCGGCGACTGAGCTCCAGACGGACTTCGTTGATGGCTCTGGCTGCCGCGGTCGACACCAAAGAGAATCGGAGCACATCGTCGACACTCTCGCCGTTGAATGCGTGCTCCGGAAGATCAAAACCCCCTTGCAGCCCCTGGTTTCGCCGCTCTTCCGGCGTGCGCGTGTACCAGATTCCCGCCGTGTGGTGATTGGCGGCAAGATAGTTCATCTGGAGAAACAAATTAGAAACCCGATCCGGCGTCGGCACGGTTTTCGAAAAAGGTTGAGACTCCAGTGTCGCAGGGTTAAGGATCGTGGCATTAACCACCTGGTTCAGGTCTTGTCCCCAGTATCCGGAGTAGATCAGAAAGCCCAGCCGATTGCGCACCAGCGGACCACTCAGGTAGCCGGTGAAATTTCGAATTTGTGTTGGGGCGCGACGAAGCGCAAAAGGATCGCGCCCATTGAACGAAGCATCGTTGAAATTAAACTTCAGCTCGCCATGAAATTCATCCGAACCCGGTTTGGTGGTAATCTCGATCCGACCGGCGCTCGGCTCGTGGAACTCGGCCGCAAAAGAGTTGGAGTTGATGCGGATCATCTCGATCGCCTCCTTGGGCGGCAAGCGATGGACTTCGCGGAAGCCGTCCACGTAAACCGCCACGCTGCCAGCCCGGCCGGCGGCCCCCGCCATTTGGCGGAGCCGCCGCATCAACGCCGCGGCGTCGCTGGGCAGAGCTTGCAGGTCCTTACCCGTCAGCGTGATGGAAGAGAGAGTTCGAGTCGTTCCAAATGGCGGCGCGCTGGCCGTCACTTCGACGTACTCCTTGATATGGACCTGGAGCTTGGCATTCAGAGAAGTCTCGCAGTTCCTTCTCAGATCGACCTGCTCGCTGAATGGAGCAAATCCCAGGGCAGAAACCGTCACCCGATACCTGGCCGGCGCCAGCGCAACGCGATAACGGCCCTGTGCGTCAGTTTCAACGGAGTATTTCTGGCCCTTCGAGTCCTGGTTTTCGACCAAGACCGCGGCTCTCACCAGCCTCCCTTCTTTCCAGTCGCTTACCGTGCCCGTCAGCAGGCAGGATTCGGTGACCTGGGCGGATGCATCGCTCGGAGCCAGCAGAAGAAAAGCAAGCAAGAGGAATGGCGCTCTCCACCAAATTCGTCCTCGAGTCATATGGGTTGGTTGAAAGAATACTGGGTTCCTCATCCCTTGAATTCCCCGTTCCGACTGAATCTCACGCAAGGGCCAAGCATTCTCATCGCGCGGAAGCTGCACAAAGGTGAAGATAGCAGCTTGGAGAGGAACAAGAGCGTGACCCCGAACCTGGGAGATTTTATCAGATATTCTTGCGCCGGACACGCCGATTGTAAAACAGTTCGTGTTGCCTGAAAGGGCGGCCGAACCCGCCCCAATGAGGGTTCAACCCGTCGGCGCCTGTAGTTCCGGCATCGGAGCGGACACGAAAAGGCGCCGGCAGGGTCGGGCGATCCAGCGCGCCCAGCGCGCCGAACGGCTGATTCGCGCGCTGTCGGTGGCAATTCCGGTGTTGGCGTACATTTGCCGGTAGAGCTTCGATATCAATACAAATGCCAGGCGCGCCCGCAGGGTGCGCACGCAGGTTGAACGCTGCCAGATCAATTTGAAGCTGTAAAAACGGTCCCACGACGCCTGGGTGCGCTCCTGAATTTCGCGCGCCGACATCTGCGGGTGCGGGGAGTAAACCTTGGGGCGGCGCGCCTGCGGGATCAGCCAGTGCCGCGTGAGCGGAATCCCGGCAATGCGGGTGTTGTTTTCGGACATTGCACTTTCCCATCGGGAGAAGTCCGTAGTTCCCGGGAACGGTGTCAACATTACAAACTGCGCGAAGGTGACGCCTGCGTCCTGCGCCAGGGTCACCGTGGCATCGAATGTCTCGGGCCGGTCAGTCGGCAGGCCAAATATGAATGAGCCGAGCACGTGCACGTCATGCCGCCGAAATGCCCGCAGCCGATCCACCAGGGCCTCTCCCGCAAGGTTAAAGTTCTTATAAACGGCCTTGAGTCCCTCCTGTGTCACGGATTCAATGCCCACGAGCGCTCCTTTGATGTTGGCGTTGCGCATTGCGTCCAGGAAGGCGGGGTCCTCGGCGGCTTCCATGGTGATCTGGGTGTAAAAGACCATATCGCGGGGCAGTTGCGCCAGCCGGGCCATCAGATCAAAACGTTCCTTGCGCATGGCATTCAACTTTTCGAGGCGCTGCGTGTCGCCGCGCCGGGAGGCCAACGCCAGATCCTCCAGCGTGACCGGGTAAAAATTGTCATCAGCCAGCGCGATGAAACGAAAGCCCTGCTGGCGCAGTTGTACGATTTCATCGATGACCGCGTCGGACGATCTCTGGCGGGGCTGCTGGCCGTCGGTGCGCCAGACCGAGCAGAAAGAACAATGTTTGGGGCAACCCCGTACCGTCTGCACCGATCCCCACATGTAGCGGTTCTTTGGGAGTAGATCCCAGCGTCCCGGGAGAAAGGAGTTTCCTTCGATCTTGCCGCCTTCGTAGAGCGGCGCGGGCTTGCCACCCAGACAATCCGCCAGCACCGTCGACCAAATGACATCCCCGTCGCCCTTCACCACGGCGTGTGCGCCTCCCAGTTCGAGCGCCTCTTCCGGAAAGAGCGTGGCGTGAATTCCTCCGAAAATAACATACGCGCCCCTCTGACGCGCTATCCGTCCGACCTCATAGCCCCGCAACGCGTTTCCGGTGTGAATCCCGACGCCAACCGCGTCCCCCCGCTGGATGCTCGAAGGATCCAGCGGGCTCAGCGTCTCGTCCACAATGACGGGATCACCGAACGAACGCGGCGTGGCGGCGGCCATGACATAAAGCCAGCGCGGGGCAATGACAGCCACGCCAAAAGACACATGGCTTGGGTTGATCAGGTGGACTCTCAAGTTATCTCCTCGGTTGGCCCTCGGTTATCCCGACTTCGTCACCGACGCCGGGGCGTCAGCGGGCGGAAAAACCTCGATCGTTAAATTTCTCGTCCGCTCCGTCGTGGGCGCGGCCTTGCGACAAACATTGGTTAGCGGTCAGGAGCCGTACCCTGCTTCGGCTCCCTCCGACAGCCCACACCTCACCCGCTCGACCCGCTGAAGGCTCCCTTTGCCACCCGGCGCTTGCGGGAAGTGAAAGGATGGGCCGGGGTATTCTACACCTTCAAGAGCTACTCCTCAAAGTTTGCGAGCCCGGTCGCCGCGAGATAATTTTAACCGCACCGCCGCGTGGATTTCCGGTCCTGGTGTCTCTGGCAGAATTCATCTGGACTTCCAAATGATTCTGCGCTATAGTGACTTTCGTTTGCGCGCTGCATCTCCGACTTTCCTTTGGATGCCGCTCAGGCCGGGGAGCTGTGACTCCGTCGCCCCTGATGTGGCTCTTACCGTTCGGTTCCATCGCCCAGACCTGTGAACCCGTGCCCGTGGGGCGACGATCCAGAAACTAATCACATCTCTGTAGCGTGGTCTTGAAGGAACGCTCCAGGAAAATAGGAGCAACATACATGTCTTTTCATCAACTCGGGCTGTCGCCCGAACTGTGTCGCGCCATCACCGCACTGGGGTACAGCGAGCCGACACCGATCCAGGCCCGGGCGATTCCGGTAGTCCTGCAAGGGCGCGATCTGCTGGCCGGCGCTCAGACCGGCACCGGCAAGACCGCAGCATTTGCCTTGCCGATGCTGGAGCGGCTGCTGCTGCGAGGGAAGCGCAAACCGACCGCGGGCAAGCCGCGGGCGCTGGTGCTTGCGCCGACGCGCGAACTGGCCGTGCAGGTGCACGATGCCCTGCGCGATTATGGCCGATACGCGGGTCTGCGAAGCGCTGCCATTTTTGGCGGGGTGGGAATCCAGCCGCAGGTCGATGCCTTGAGACGCGGCGTCGACCTGGTGGTAGCCACGCCGGGCCGTCTCCTTGACCACATGCAGCGGCGCACGGTCGATCTGACGGGCGTCGAGATCCTGACGCTGGATGAAGCCGATCGCATGCTCGACATGGGCTTTCTGCCGGATCTGCGCCGGATTCTGGGCGCCGTGCCGCGCCAGCGCCAGACGCTGCTGTTGTCGGCGACACTGGTGACCGAAGTCAAGAAGCTGGCGGCCGATTTCATGCGCGATCCCGTCGAAGTTCAGGTGGCGGCGCACAATAGTGTGGCGGCGACGGTTTCCCATCGGGTTCATCAGGTGGCTGCGGAGAGGAAGCGTGAACTGCTCGTGCATCTGTTGACAGATGAGGGTCATCAGACGCTGGTTTTCTGCCGCACCAAGCATGGAACCGACCGCCTCTGCCGTCACCTCAAGGCGGTGGGGATCTCGGCGGCGGCAATCCACGGCGACCGAAGTCAGAGTGAGCGCACGCGTGCGCTGCAGAACTTTAAATCCGGGCGTACCCTGGTGCTGGTCGCCACCGACATTGCCGCCCGCGGGCTGGACATCGAGCAGCTCCCCATGGTGATCAACTTCGATCTGCCGAAGGTTGCCGGGGATTACATTCACCGTATCGGCCGCACCGGCCGCGCCGGAGCAGAAGGGCAGGCGGTATCTTTGGTCAGCGGGGCCGAACAGGGCCTGCTACGCGATATCCAGCGCCTGCTTGCATGCAAGATCGAGATCGCTTCAGTCGCAGGCTTCGAAGCCTCTGAACCGCTGCGCGCGAGCGATATCCCTGTTTCTCCCCGACGGCTCCCAAACCGGCATTTCAACCCGCGCCGTCCATCCAGGTCCGGGGCGCGACATGCGCCGTCGTACCCGCCGGTGCGAACCCGCGCAGCAGCCGGGCGCCCTGGAGGGAATACTCGAGGAGAGTACCAGGACGGCTGGTTGGCACAGCTCGTCTGAGACGTGAAATCGTTGAACAAACCGCATTGCAACGCGCAACCAGGTCACTCTTCACGGCGCTCGTCGGTGATGGGATTGATGAGATGTCCGACGCTTTCAATCACCACCTCGACAATGTCGCCCGCCTTCATGAAGAGTGGCGGCTCACGCTTGAAGCCGACACCGCCGGGCGTGCCCATCGCGATCACGTCGCCGGGCGAGAGAGACGTGAAAGCCGTAATGTAGGCGATGATGTCGGCAACCGGGAAAATCATCTCGCCCAGTCTTGCGGACTGTACGACTCCGCCGTTGAGGCGAGTTTCTATCTTGAGGTCTTCGAAGTGCTCGATTTCGTCCCGTGTCACCAGCTCGGGGCCAAGGCCGCCGGTGGCGGTAAAGTTCTTGCCCGGCGTAAACTGATTCGTGTGCCTCTGCCAGTCGCGCAGCGTCGCATCGTTGAAGCAGGTGTACCCGGCCACGGCGTCCAGCGCTCTCTGGGGCGGCACCCGGTAGGCCGGGCGACCTATGACAACGGCCAGTTCCCCCTCGTAATCGAGTGAGGTCGAAACGCGGGGACGCTGGATCTCTCCACGATGTCCCACGAGCGTGTCTGCAAACCGTGTAAAGAGGGACGGATGATCGGACTTTGGCCGGCCCGTTTCTCGCCGATGCTCGTCATAGTTGAGCCCGACGCAAAGGATCTTCCGGGGCGAAGGGATGACGGGCTCACAAGTCACCTCATCCATCCAGTAGTCTGCTGCAGTCCCGGTGGGCAACGGAGCAACCAGATTGAGCGCGGATGCCTGCAGATACATCTTCAGATCGGGAAGGATTTCTCCGAACCTGGCGCGGAGATCGAAGATTCCCTTGCCGTGCACGATGCCGTAAGCAGACCGGTCTTGATGTTTGAACGAGATGAACCTCATGGAGTTTTCCTTCTACCGAGGTATTCTTTCACACCCGCTTTTTAGAAGGAAAGCAAATGGGTGAACTTAATGGTGACGGCCCGGTCGGTCCGCCGGGCGCCGCTGACTTCGCGCACTTCGTTATACACGACAAACAAGTCGCTGAGGGGATGATGGATGAGATTGAAGCGGATGTTCGA